>NZ_JBALOP010000001.1:0-38428 GCF_036962685.1 Bacillus sp. JJ1566
GCTTTTTCCACTTTCATCCGTATGTCGTATCATATACTTGGTTTGTGTTATGGCTTTTTCCACTTATTTACAAGTCGCTTATCATATTTCGCTATTATATTATGACTATTTTCATCTTTATCCAAATCCTATGTCAAAAATGGGATTGATGATATTGAAATTTCCGTTTTCATCATTTGAACACAAAAACCCCCAGAGCCAAAAGGCTTCTGGGGGTTCCCTATAGAACAAATTAGTATTTGTTTTGTGTTACATTTAATCGATTGATGGCACGTTTTAAAGCGAGCTCTGCTCGTTTAAAATCGACATGATCTTGTTTCGCCTGCAAGCGTTGTTCAGCACGATGCTTCGCTTCTTCCGCACGGTGAACATCAATATGTTCAGGTGTTTCTGCAGCTTGGGCAAGGATAGTTACTTGGTCAGGACGAACCTCGAGAAAGCCTCCACTTACAGCCACAAGATCAGTACCGCTGCCCCTCTTAAGTCTAACTGCCCCTACTTGAAGAGGAGCAACCATAGGAATATGTCCTGGTAAAATACCAAGCTCACCGCTTTGAGCTTTTGCACTTACCATTTCCACATCAGCTTCATAAACTGGGCCATCAGGAGTCACGACATTGACTTTTACTGTCTTCATTTTAACACCCTCCTAGGTCCCGTTAATTACGCTTCAACACCCATGCGTTTTCCAGCTTCTACTGCTTCTTCAATTCGACCAACTAGACGGAACGCATCTTCAGGAAGATAGTCGTATTTACCTTCTAGGATTTCCTTGAATCCACGAACAGTTTCTTTAACTGGTACATAAGAACCTGGTTGACCAGTGAACTGTTCCGCAACGTGGAAGTTTTGAGATAAGAAGAATTGGACACGACGCGCACGGTGTACGACTAACTTATCCTCATCACCTAACTCATCCATACCAAGGATTGCGATGATATCTTGTAGTTCACGGTAACGTTGTAATGTTTGTTGAACTTGACGTGCAACTTCGTAATGCTCATCTCCAACAATTTCAGGAGATAGTGCACGAGAAGTAGATGCCAATGGATCCACCGCTGGGTAAATACCCATCTCAGAAAGCTTACGCTCAAGGTTTGTTGTTGCGTCTAAGTGAGCAAACGTTGTTGCTGGAGCCGGGTCCGTATAGTCATCGGCAGGAACGTAAATCGCTTGGATTGACGTTACAGATCCAACGTTTGTAGATGTAATACGTTCTTGTAATTTACCCATCTCAGTTGCTAGAGTTGGTTGGTAACCAACCGCAGATGGCATACGTCCAAGTAGGGCTGATACTTCAGAACCTGCTTGTGTGAATCGGAAAATGTTATCGATGAAGAATAACACGTCTTGGCCTTGCTCATCACGGAAGTATTCCGCCATTGTAAGACCAGTTAGAGCTACACGCATACGAGCACCAGGTGGTTCGTTCATTTGTCCGAATACCATCGCTGTTTTTGAGATAACTCCAGAGTCTTTCATTTCATAGTATAAGTCGTTTCCTTCACGAGTACGCTCACCTACACCTGCGAATACGGAAATACCACCGTGTTCTTGGGCGATGTTGTTGATAAGCTCTTGGATAAGAACGGTTTTACCAACTCCCGCACCACCGAATAGACCGATTTTTCCACCTTTAATATATGGAGCAAGAAGGTCTACAACCTTAATACCAGTTTCAAGAATTTCAACTTCTGTAGTGAGTTGTTCGAATGTTGGTGCCTCTCTGTGAATTGCATCACGACGTGCATCAGCAGCCACTGGTTCATCAAGGTCAATGTTTTCACCTAATACGTTAAATACACGTCCAAGAGTTACATCTCCAACCGGTACAGAAATTGGCTTACCAGTGTCAGTAACCTCTAATCCACGAACTACACCGTCAGTAGATGACATCGCAATTGTACGTACAGTGTCATCACCAAGGTGAAGCGCAACTTCTAATGTTAAGTTGATATCAACTTCATTTTCATTACGCGCACTATGTTTAATCGTAAGGGCGTTATAAATCTCAGGAAGATGGCCGCTGTCAAACTGTATGTCTACAACAGGACCCATAACTTGGGTAACGCGTCCTTTTGTCATCGTTTTCCCTCCTAACTTACTTTTCGCGGTCACTCAAAATCTTTCGTACACTTTGAATGCCTCATTTATAGAATCAATGTTATATAATGTCTACTCTAATGCTGCTGCTCCACCGACAATTTCCGTAATTTCTTGCGTAATTGCCGCCTGACGTGCACGGTTGTATGAAAGAGTAAGTGAATCAATAAGCTCTTTCGCATTGTCTGTCGCATTTTTCATCGCAGTCATACGTGCAGAGTGTTCACTTGCCTTTCCGTCTAAAAGTGCTCCGTAGATGAGACTTTCAGCATACTGAGGTAGCAATACCTCTAAGATATCTTCTTGTGAAGGTTCGAATTCATAAGAAGTTTGTTTTTTGTTAGCAGCTAAATCCGATAACGGTAATAGCTTTTTCTCTGTTACATCGTGTTGAATCGCACTTACGAAGTGGTTATACCACATGTAAAGCTCATCATACGTACCATCCGTAAACATATTTACAGTTGCATTTGCAATATCCTTTATCTCTGCGAAAGAAGGCTGATCAGATAAACCAGCGATTTCCAAGCTAACGGAAATACCTCTTTTTACAAAGAAGTCACGGCCTACACGACCGATTGCAATGACTGTGAATTCGTCCGTACTTTTATGACGTTTTTGCATGGCTTGGTACGCACCACGAATGACGTTACTGTTATATGCACCAGCTAATCCACGGTCAGATGTGATGACAATATAAGCAGTCTTTTTTACAGGTCTGTGAAGTAGCATTGGATGACTTGCTTCCGAGCTGCCTACTGCGATATTCGCAACGACCTCTTGAATTTTTTCCATATATGGAACAAACGATTTTGCATTTGCTTCAGCACGGCTAAATTTAGATGCCGAAACCATCTGCATCGCTTTTGTAATTTGACTTGTTTTCTTTGTTGATGTGATTCTCGTTTTTATATCACGTAAGGATGCCAAAGGTTCTCACCACCTTTTCCTCGATTTATCGTAAAACGCTTTGGAACCGAGTCTTCCTAGCTTTTATTCAGATAAGCGACGAGCTACAAAAAGCACGCCGCTTCTTATTTATTCAGAAACTGCAAAAGTCTTTTTGAAGTCGTTGATCGCAGAAGCAAATACTTCGTCTTCTGGAAGCTTACCAGTTGACTTGATGTGATCAAAGATTTCAGCTTTACGGTTATGCTCTAACCATACGTAGTATTCTTCCTCGAAACGAGAAATGTCTTCTACAGGAATATCATCAATGAATCCACGAGTTAATGCATATAGAATCGCAACTTGCTTTTCTACAGCTAGTGGCTTGTTTAGACCTTGTTTTAGTACTTCTACTGTACGTGCACCACGGTTAAGTTTTGCTTGAGTTGCTTTATCAAGGTCTGAACCGAACTGAGCGAATGCTTCTAGTTCACGGTATGAAGCAAGGTCAAGACGTAATGTACCTGATACCTTCTTCATCGCACTGATTTGCGCAGATCCCCCAACACGTGATACGGATAAACCTGCGTTAACGGCAGGAC
Organism: Bacillus sp. JJ1566; assembly: GCF_036962685.1. Taxonomy (NCBI): domain Bacteria; kingdom Bacillati; phylum Bacillota; class Bacilli; order Caryophanales; family Bacillaceae; genus Bacillus; species Bacillus sp. JJ1566. The sequence goes on from NZ_JBALOP010000001.1 coordinate 3,594, forward strand.
GTACACCTGAGAAGAAAAGGTCCGATTGTAAGAAAATTTGTCCGTCAGTGATCGAAATAACGTTTGTTGGAATGTATGCAGATACGTCACCAGCTTGTGTTTCAATGAATGGTAAAGCTGTGATAGATCCGCCACCTTTTGCGTCAGAAAGCTTCGCAGCACGCTCAAGTAAACGAGAGTGTAGGTAGAATACATCCCCTGGATATGCTTCACGACCTGGAGGACGACGTAGTAATAATGAAAGTTCACGGTAAGCAGAAGCTTGTTTAGTTAAGTCATCATAAATAACTAAAACGTGCTTTCCATTGTACATGAACTCTTCACCCATCGTTACACCTGCATATGGAGCTAGGAATAACAATGGAGCTGGTTGAGATGCAGAAGCAGTTACAACGATTGTGTAATCTAATGCACCGTTTTTACGTAATGTTTCAACAACACCACGAACTGTTGATTCCTTTTGACCAATCGCTACGTAAATACAAATCATATTTTCGTTCTTTTGGTTAAGGATTGTGTCGATTGCAACAGCTGTTTTACCTGTTTGACGGTCACCAATGATCAACTCACGCTGACCACGACCGATTGGAATTAATGCGTCAATCGCTTTGATACCAGTTTGTAGTGGCTCATGAACAGATTTACGGTCCATGATACCAGGAGCTGGACTTTCGATTGGACGAGTTTTTGTAGTTTCGATTGGACCAAGACCATCAACTGGTTGTCCTAGAGAGTTAACAACACGGCCGATCAATGCTTCACCAACTGGAACCTCCATGATACGTCCTGTACGACGTACTTCGTCACCTTCACGAATATCAGTGAAAGGACCAAGGATAATGATACCAACGTTGTTTTCTTCAAGGTTTTGTGCCATACCCATGACACCGTTTGAAAATTCAACGAGTTCTCCAGCCATGACATTGTCGAGGCCATGAGCACGTGCGATACCGTCACCGACACTGATAACTGTACCAACTTCGCTCACTTGTATTTCAGACTGATAGTTTTCAATTTGCTTTTTTATCAGCGCACTAATTTCTTCAGCTTTGATGCTCATGAATTTCACCCCTATCTATTCGCGATAAGTTGACGCTCTAAGCGCTCCAACTTACCTTTTACACTTCCATCATATATACGATTTCCAATTCGAAGCTTAACGCCACCAATCAGACTTGGATCTACAATGTTTTGAATACGTAATGAAGATTTTCCAACCTTGACTGCAAATACGCTTGAAATACCAGCTTCCTCTGAGTCTGTTAAAGGACGTACAGAGTACACAGTTGCATCGGCAATCCCGCGCTTTTCATTTGCGAGTACTATAAATTCATCCGCTACATCAGCGATAATATCTTCACGATGACGGTCAATAAGTAAATGTAACGTATTTAATGTCATCTGTGAAAAGCCTTGGAAGCTTTGCGTAACAATCGCTTTTTTATTATCGATTGATAGCTTTGGATTTCTTAAAACAGATTGAAAATCATCGCTATTTGAAAACACTTGTTTCACTGTACAAATTTCTTCTTCGTACTGATCAAGTGCATTTTGTTCACTTGCTAATTGAAAAAGAGCTACTGCATATCGCTTTGCTACGATTCCTTTGCTCATCGCCCTTCTCCTACCTCTTGAATATATTCGTTAATTAACTTCTCTTGATCTGCAAGGCTAAGTTCCTTTTCGATAACCTTAGAAGCAACTAACACAGAAAGTGATGCAACCTGTTCACGTAAAGCTGTAACAGCTTGTTCTTTTTCTTGAATAATTTCTTGCTTTGCAGCTTCCTTTAAACGGTTAGCTTCTTCGCGAGCAGCTTGGATAATTCCTTCCTTCTGCTCGTCACCTAATTTACGTGCATTTTCGATTAATTCGGCAGCTTCTGAACGTGATTTTTTGAGCAATTCACGTTGTTCTTCTGCTAATTTTTTCGCTTCTTGGTGGTTTTGCTCTGCAGAATCAATTTCATTTGCGATATGCTGTTCACGTTGTTTCATGATATTCATGAGTGGACCGCCTGCAAATTTCTTTAGCAACGCTAGTAAAATGATGAATACAACCAATTGGAAAATAATATCCCCAAGGTTAACAGGCAATTTACCAGCGGCTGCGCCTAAGACAAAAAGATCTAACACCTATATTCCCTCCTTTTTCGCGAGTTCCAGGTCGAATGGAAGTCCTTAATTTCATCATTAAGTGCGAAAAACGCACAATTCATTTAAAAATTTTTAGGGTAATACAAAGGAATGGCGAAGGTTCTCTTGGAATGATCTTCGCCATTTTGTTAATGTTGCTTTCACTTTTTAGGTTACGAAATAAGGAAATCCCTTAGATGCAACTTCAAGGAAAGCTTCGAGAAATCATCTTAAGCGTTAGCGCCGAATACCATGAACGCGATAACTACTGCGATGATAGGAATCGCCTCAACTAACGCAACCCCGATGAACATAGTAGTTTGAAGTTTACCTTGTGCTTCCGGTTGACGAGCAATCCCCTCAACTGTACGAGATACGATAAGACCGTTACCGATACCAGCACCTAGTGCCGCTAAACCAATTGCAATTGCTGCTGCTAATAAACCCATTGAAATAGTCCTCCTTTAATTGTATAAAAAAATTTTATAATAATTAATTTTGTTTGCCCAAAAAGTCTCATTTTGGACAAGGTTTATTTTTAATGGTCTGTACTCACTTTGTGAGAAATATAAACCATTGTTAACATTGTAAAGATGTAAGCCTGGATAGCACCAACAAAGATACTAAATCCTTGCCATGCAATCATCGGAATAAAGGCTCCGATTGTACCTAGAATTCCTCCAAGAATGCCACCTTCAAAACTACTCACTGCCATACCAGCAATTAATCCAAGTAGGATTTCACCCGCGTAGATGTTACCGAATAGACGCAGTCCGAGAGTTAATGTGTTTGCAAATTCTTCGATAATTTTTAATGGGAACATAAATGACATAGGTTTAAAGAAATCTTTACCGTATTCTCTAGCACCCTTCATCTTTATTCCATAGTAGTGCGATAAACCAACAACCATAACTGCTAGTGTTAACGTAATCGTTGGATCAGCAGTTGGTGACTTCCACCATAATTCATGTCCAAAAATGATCGCAAACGGCAACCCTAGAAAGTTTGATACAAGGATATACATTAGTAACGTAATCCCTAGCATTTGGAAGCGTCCGCCTGTTTGCCAGTCCATTGAACTTTTAATAATTCCTCGAACAAAGTCCATGACCCATTCCATAAAGTTTTGAGCACCGGTTGGCTTCATTGCAAGGGTACGTGTTCCAAGAACTGCAATAATGAATACAATCACACTTGCGATTGTGATCATTAGCATATTAGATCCATTAAACCAAAGTCCAAACAGTTTAAACGTAGGAGCTTCGTGACCCAACAGTATTCACCTCTCTTCCCATATTGTCTAGCACAAGCCTAAGCCACGTGCTTTAGTCTATTTTTGAAGTTTTTGAAAAAAGAAATCTATCATAATGACAAAGTAAGCTGTCATTAATCCAATAATCATACTGCCTAAGTGAAACTTTTCTGGATATTCCATCACGACCAATACAGCTAAACCAGCAACTGCCATTCTGGACATTGTTCCAAGTGAGCGGACGGTTCGTCCCTCTTCATAAGCTTTTGTAAATTGCTTGTTTTTTCGAGCCAATGTAAATAGAATCCACAAACTTCCTAGTGTACCTAGTATTAATCCTAGGAAGACCGATTTATATGCAGTGAATCCCCAGCCAAGTACATAGATTGCCAGTAAGTAGAATATGTATTTACGATATCTCGTAAACGCTATGGATAGATCCTGCATATCAAGTTAATCTCCTGAGAAAAAATGATTGACTAGCCGAAGTGTTGCATAGACTCCTGCTGCTAGTCCTAGTAGAAGGCCAAGAATTAAAAAAAGTGGTTCAGTATTTAGCATTTGATCAATCCATCTACCGAGGAAAATGCCTGCTAGAATTGATCCTACTAACTGAGATAGAATGCCAGACATAAGCGCATAGGCTCGTAACGGATGCTTGTCATTTTTAGGCATCAGCATACCTCACTTTAATGTGTCAAAAGTAGGTTTGTGACATGTCAGAAAATACTTAATTTTTCAAGTAATTCCTATATGAAAACCTTCTCATCCATACCCTTTGTAAGCATACAATAGGCACTTATCAATGTCAATTGTTTGTCGGGAAAAAGTTCACCTTCTCACAAGCGATTTCTACGGGTTCCACATCCGCTTACAAAACGCGTTTTAATCGTGATTTTCATTAGTCCTATTTAGGTAGTACTAATTTAAAAGTTCAATTTTTGTTCACAAAAAAGTCATAATTAGATTTAGGCAGCTTGCACCGCTGACATCACATTCACCACAGGATGTGGCGGTAATTAGTCGATGTTCCGCCATTCTCAGTGGCCGCCTATCATTGTATCCTCAAATGAGATTTCTGTTTCAAGTATATCCTCTTTGCCGGCTTTTCTAACAAATATGACCGCCTTGAAAGTACCACTTAGGTTCCTGTCTTTCCGATTTACTTCTTTCTCTACTAATCCTCTCGCGACATTTCGATCCCAATCCAAAAATGCTACAAACCTCAAACTATCCGGATTATAGAGAACAATTCCATATTCATCTGCTCCACCCGGTAAATATAATTCATACCGGAACACATCCTCCTTATCTCCTTTTCCAAATTGAAAGCCCATGATTCGTGGATAGTCAGGTTCTTCGATTACATACATATATGGAAGATGGTATCGATTTTTCCCTTCTTTTAAAAATAAATTCCCATAGTGTAGCCCAGCACCAATAGTACTTGGTGTGATATCCATTCCGATTGTGACCACATGTTTTTGCTTCGGTTTTACAGTAAAAGGAAGTGGCAAGTCCCATTGGATACCTTTTATGTTTTTTGGCACTTCAAAGGAATACTTCTTTTCTTCATTAGACTGATTATCCACCGTTATTTTTATCCTTTTTTCAGTACGGTTATCCTGATGAAATAGCATTCCAGCTGAAAATGAGCCCGGATAGATGAGTGTTTCCGAGTGGATGGCTTCATGAAGTTGGATTCTGCCTGCTCCTTGTTCATATGGCTTGTATAAGGTTCCATCCCCTTTTTCTAAAAGGAGTGCCGTATTCATAAGCGCGGCTTTAATTTGTTCGGGTGTCCAATCAGGGTGTGCCTGTTTTAAAATCGCACTTGCCCCAGCCACATGTGGTGCCGCCATACTTGTCCCTTGCATTTCCTCATAACCGTTTGGGATCGTACTATCAATCGCGACCCCTGGCGCTACCACATCAGGCTTAATTGCCCATGTGTGTGTAACAGGTCCACGTGAACTAAATGATGCAATCGTGTCTTTTATTTGCTGAAAAGAAGTTTTAACAATATTGTTTTGTGACTTAATTTGTTTTTTAAGCCACTTTCCGTCGGCTTTTGAAAGCGACGCAACCGGGATTGAAAGCTCCTGATCCAGTGCCCCAGAGAATCCTCCTTCCGTGTTGTTATAGATTAAAACTGCAATCGCTTCTGCCTCCAATGCTCGAATTGCTTTTTCTGTAAATGTGATTTGACCTCGTTCCATTAAGACAATTTTGTTTTTCGCCTTTGGGAATGTTTTTTCTGTCCCAATTCCCGCATCAATGATTTCATTTTTCCTTTGTAGATTCCATGGAATTGAGCCTTGCAGTGGTATAAGCTGTATTTTCCGTTCTGCAAACCCTACCGTTATATAAGGTAAGGTCATTGGTGGTGTCGATGCGCCAACAGATATCGCTTTTGATGACGTACCTGGGGAACCAACCGTCCAGACCTTTGGCCCCGAGTTTCCACTGGAAGTTACCGCAACAATCCCTTTTTCAGTCGCTTTATCTAATGCAAGACTTGTCGGCCAGTCTGGTCCATTGATGGTGTTGCCAAGCGAAAGATTAATAACATCGACTTTATCCTCGATTGCTTTGTCGATGGCCGCAATCACCTGTTCGGAAGTACCCATTCCCCCTGGGCCAAGTGCACGGTAGCCCACGATATCAGCCTCAGGCGCGACCCCTTTGATTTTTCCATTCGCCGCAATAATCCCCGCAACATGGGTTCCATGCGAGGTGTTACGCCCTTCCACTCCCCTTGTCTCCATTGGGTCGTCATCACCATCAACGAGATCATAGCCACCTTTATAATTTCGCCTAAGGTCCGGATGTGTGTAATCCACGCCTGTATCGATTACCCCAACCTTGACGCCCTTACCAGTTAAGCGATGATCCTTTTTATCAAAATGACTGCGAATCTCATCCCCACCAATAAATGGCACACTCTCACCAACAAAAGCTTGATAGGTAGCCACCGGGAAACTTTGTTGAATCCCAAATTCCGTTTTTAATTTTTGAATATCATGTCTTACCCCTGTTACTGAAAAACCCGGAAACACATGCTTGTAAATGTGGTTAATTTTGATGGAGGAATAGTTTGTCTTTGTTCTCTCTATTAATGATTGAATTTGATTTTTGTCTGCAATGATAATTTCATGCACGATTTCATTCATATCCACTTTAGGCAGTGGCGGCCTGTTCGGAAAACGGTGTGCATGGGCAGGATTGCTTGAAAATAGCAAGATCGTACACATACAAATCGCAAGTAAGATTCTCACAAAAAAACCACCTCTTTGAGATAGCATTTCTCAAAAGGTGGTCGAATATTAATATTTTGTCTAGATGCAGCGCCTAGAAAATTGAAAACTTCAACTGGCAAAGAGTGCCTCTTCGTCGAAGTCTTGACGCACAGGACGTGATGAACTTAGTCGGCCAGTTTTTCCGTATCTGGGCAAGGCGCCTCCGCATTTCTGATTATTTCGTTCCGAATAATCGGTCTCCCGCGTCACCAAGACCTGGAACAATATAGCCATGGTCGTTTAGCTTCTCATCAAGTGCCGCAATATAGATATCTACATCTGGATGGGCATTTTTCATTGCTTCAACACCCTCCGGTGCAGCAACAAGACACATAAACTTAATATTTGTCGCGCCCCGTTTTTTCATCGCGTTGATTGCTTCAACCGCTGAACCACCTGTAGCAAGCATCGGGTCCACGACGATGAATTCACGCTCTTTAATATCAGAAGGCATTTTAAAATAATACTCTACTGGCTGTAGTGTTTCAGGATCACGATATAGCCCAACATGGCCAACCTTGGCAGCAGGGATCAAGTTTAAAATTCCGTCCACCATGCCTAGACCAGCACGAAGAATTGGCACAATCCCAATCTTTTTCCCAGATAAAACTTTTGAACTCGCCTTAGCAACAGGAGTTTCTACCTCTAAGTCCTCAAGCGACATATCACGAGTAATTTCAAACGCCATTAGGCTCGCTACTTCATCTACCAATTCACGGAATTCCTTTGTACCTGTGTTTTTATCGCGTATGTATGTAAGCTTGTGCTGAATTAGTGGGTGATCAAAAACGTACACTTTCCCCATCGTTCATCTCTCCTTTTTTAAGTATGCTTCTTTTAGATTTTCCATCAGATGCAAAAATAACACCACGAACTGCATTTTTAACACTTCAATAAATTTTACAGAAAAAATAAGGCATGTTCAAGACGAAACTCAAAAATACACAGAAAGTAAAATTTAAAAATGTTCAGTTAATTCATTTACAATTTTATACAAAAGTGATATCATTTTAGTATAAGATAAATATCGAATTGAAATGAGGTTGATCGCATGAAGGAAAACCAAGTATGGAAGATTAATGGGTTTTTAGGCGTACTTGTCATTGCTGTATTCATCGCCTTAGGTGTCATGATGCTGATTAACACAAAGGTTGTGTTTGGTGTTCTATTTGTCGCTCTTGCAGTGATTTTGGCTTCTGGTATCACAATCATTCAACCTAACAAAGCAGGCGTTGTGATCTTCTTTGGTAAATATTTAGGAACAATTCGCGACAGTGGAATGTTTTTAACTGTACCATTATCTCTTCGCCGGACAGTGTCCCTACGTGTAAACAACTTTAATAGTAAAAAGCTTAAAGTAAACGACGTCGAGGGAAATCCAATTGAAATTGCAGCGGTAATTGTGTATAAGGTAGTTGATTCTGCAAAGGCCGTATTTGATGTTGACCATTATGAAGAATTCGTTGAAATTCAAAGTGAGACAGCGATTCGCCATGTTGCAACCCGCTATCCTTATGACACATTTGAAAATGTCGAACTCACATTGCGCGGAAATTCTGAGGAAATCTCGAATGAATTAGCTGCCGAGCTACAGGAACGTTTAAAAGTAGCAGGGGTCCAGGTTCTTGAAGCCCGTCTCACTCACCTTGCTTATTCAACCGAAATCGCCCAAGCGATGCTTCAGCGTCAACAAGCCACTGCCATTATTGCGGCTCGTCAAAAAATCGTTGAAGGTGCAGTGGGAATGGCTCAAATGGCAATCAAACAGCTTGAGCAGGATAAGACCGTTGACCTTGATGATGAGCGAAAGGTTCAAATGGTAAATAACCTACTAGTCGCAATCGTCTCTGAAAAATCTACTCAACCTGTCATTAATGCAGGAACTCTCTATTAATGAGTGGCAAACATGTCTAAAAAAAAGAGTTTTCCATTACGACTGGACCCTGACCTCTATGAAATTTTACAAAAATGGGCCGCAGATGATTTCCGTAGTGTCAATAGCCATATTGAGTTTTTATTAAGAGAAGCAGCAAAAAAGGCAGGAAGAATTCCGAAAAATAAACAGTAATTTGAGATTGCGCTTGGGCTTAAGGTCCAGGCGCTTTTTTGACTGCGGAAGGCAGTGGATATAAAGGTTTTCGGGGTATATTGCGGGATATGATTTTGAATATTTAATATATCGGACATTCCTAATGTTTTATCGGACAGTTATTCCATTATATCGGACAAAAGCAGTTGGGGACGTTTAAACCAAAAAAGGCAGGACCCCTAATAAAATCGGAGTCCTGCCTTCCTACATCTTAATACTCTTTATAAAGTACGAACTTGCTAGTTAATGCTTCAACACGCTCGCTTGCTTCAGCTAACTTCGCTTCGTCTTCTGAATTTTTTAATGCAAAAGCGATGATTGATGCAATTTCATCCATGTCCTCTAAACCAAAGCCTCTGCTTGTTACAGCAGCTGTACCGATACGGACACCACTTGTTACAAATGGGCTTTCTGGATCGAATGGAATTGTGTTTTTATTCACTGTGATGCCGATATCGTCAAGAACCTTTTCAGCCACTTTACCAGTTAAACCTAATGAACGAACATCAACTAGTAATAAGTGATTATCAGTTCCGCCAGATACTAGATCTAAGCCTTCTTTTTGTAAGGACTCAGCTAGTCTAGCCGCATTGGCTACGATATTTTTAGTATATTGCTTGAATTCATCTGTTAGTGCTTCCCCGAATGCGACTGCTTTAGCAGCAATTACATGCATTAATGGACCACCTTGGATTCCAGGGAAGATGGACTTATCGATTTTCTTCGCGAATTCTTCTTTACAAAGAATCATACCACCACGTGGACCACGTAGTGTTTTATGTGTAGTTGTCGTTACGAAATCGGCATATGGAACTGGGTTTTCGTGAATACCTGTAGCCACTAAACCTGCAATGTGAGCCATGTCGACCATTAAGTATGCTCCCACTTCGTCTGCGATTTCTCTAAACTTTTTAAAATCAATTGCACGTGGATAAGCACTCGCACCCGCAACAATCAACTTTGGCTTATGTTGAAGTGCTTTTTCACGTACATCGTCGTAATTGATTTGATGTGTTTCAGGATCGACTCCGTACTCCACGAAATTATATTGAATTCCACTGAAGTTTACCGGACTACCATGTGTTAAATGTCCACCATGGGAAAGATTCATCCCAAGTACAGTGTCACCCTGCTCTAGGATCGTAAAGTATACAGCCATATTTGCTTGAGCTCCAGAGTGTGGCTGCACATTTGCGTGCTCAGCGCCGAAGATTTCCTTCGCACGATCTCTTGCAATGTTCTCCACAACATCCACATGCTCACAACCACCATAGTAACGACGGCCAGGATACCCTTCTGCATATTTATTTGTTAATACAGAACCTTGGGCTTCCATGACTGCTTCACTTACAAAGTTTTCAGATGCAATCAGTTCAATTTTAGTACGCTGTCTTTGTAGTTCATCTTGTATTGCACGAAATACTTGTTGATCTTGCTCCGATAAATGTTTCATTTGGAATCCTCCTTTTATTCGATGTATGAATTATTCCGTAAATTTGAAAAATACTTTACCATTGTAACACTTTTATTCGGTAGTAGGAAGATTAAGTTTTTCTTTAGTTTTAGTTTGAGACCACTTTAAAATGGAGGTTTGGGCTGTTGGAACGGTACCATTATTGGTTTTTGGGGTTACTTAATAAATTTGGAGACTTTTTATAAAACACGAACATTTTACTATTTTTATTAGAAATTGTTCATTTATTGTAGAACAAGAGGGACGGTTCTATTGGAGAATATTTCAGGCATGAAACAACATGGGGAGATGATAATTTGTGGAGATTATTCATAATAAGTTGTCTTTTAACTCTTTCCATCCGATTACCTTCACTTCCTAATTCTCTTTCTCATCCTTCTCCACCTTTTTCTTTTCAGCTTCGGTAAGGGGGGGACGTGCCAACTGTTAAATTGATACACTTAAAAATTAAATTTTTGTCCAATAAAAAAAGGAACCACAAGAACCGCCCCCTTGGTCCTTGGCTCCTCGTAGCTCTTCTAGCACTTCTTGTTTTCTTTTTTATCAGGATAGACAGCTCGTTCGCCACCAATAAGTTTTGGTCTAGCTTTGGCCATTGTAACGTGAGCCCCACCAATCTCTTTTACCGAACTTCGAATCGGCACTGCGACATGCTTTAGATGCATACCGATGAAGGTGTCGCCGATATCAATTCCCGCTTCAGCCTTTATAAATTCAACCACAACCGGATCGTTAAACTGTCCGTATGCATAGGTTGCCATCGCACCACCTGCTGTTCGGACTGGAACGACCGTTACTTGCTCATAATTTTTATGTAATGCCGTTTCACGCTCAACAACCAATGCACGGTTTAAATGCTCACAGCACTGAAACGCAAGCTCAATACCTACATCTTTTCGAAGGGAATCCAATTCACCAAAAATCATTTTCGCTACTTCCTCTGATCCCGCCGTTCCGATGCGTTCACCGATGACCTCACTTGTACTGCAACCGACAATGAGTAGTTCGCCTTTTTTCAACGATGCCTTTTCCACAAACTCTGAAAGAATCGTTCGAAGCTGTCTTCCCCACAATTCAAGGTCTGCAACCATTCCCAAAACCTCCTTACCGAAATCAAATACGCCTGATTTCACATCTCCTCAGGCGTAACATCTTTTATTGCTCAATGCTGTTTTCGTATTCAGTGATTTTATTGATTCTGTTTTCATGACGACCACCTGAGAACTCAGTAGTTAGCCATGTTTTTGCAATTTCAAGAGCAAGCCCTGGACCGATAACACGCTCACCCATTGCCAGAATGTTGCTGTTATTATGCTCGCGAGTTGCCTTTGCACTAAACACATCATGGCAAAGTGCGCAACGGATGCCATGAACCTTATTCGCAGCAATACTCATTCCGATACCAGTTCCGCAAATTAAAATCCCACGATCATATTCGCCGTTTGCTACTTTTTTCGCAACCGGTAGGGCATAATCTGGATAGTCAACAGAGGTTGAGCACTCGCATCCAAAATCATCGTATTCAATCTTAAGTTCATCCAATAATTTTTTGATTTCTTCACGTAATACTAAACCACCATGGTCTGAAGCAATTGCAACTTTCATTGTAAATCCCCCTATAATCAAATGCGCCTTGGCTAGTAATCAGCCCTAAGACATAACTTTACCCTTATTATACCTAAAAAAGAACTCCCGAACCAAAACGGGAGCTTTTTTCTGGAGAGTTTTATAACGTAAATCGTTGAATGGTTTGCTTTAATTGACTCGCTTGGTTAGCAAGCTCCTGAGCTAATTGATCCACTTCACAAATTACACTTGTTTGGTGCTGGGTTGCAGCACTAACTTCCTGTGCACCAGCAGACGTTTCTTCTGCAATCGCCGCTACTTCTTGTGATTGCAACGATGTCGCTTGAATACGATCCATTTGTTTTTCAACTAGAGCAGCAATTTGCTTCACTGCATCTGCTACCTCATGGACAGAGGTTGTCATTTCAGCAATTGCCTCATTTGTGATCGTTCCTTTTTTCGCTTCTTCGTTTGCAACTGCCACTTGTTCGGAAATCTGTACGACCACATTTCGGACCTCTTGCTGGATATTTTTAATCAACTCGGAAATGCCTTGAACTGCTTTTGAGCTCTCGTCCGCAAGCTTCCTCACTTCTTCCGCCACAACCGCAAAGCCTTTTCCATGCTCACCTGCACGAGCTGCTTCAATGGAAGCATTCAATGCAAGCAGGTTTGTTTGGCCGGCAATATCGCCAACAAGTGAAATAATATGCTCAACTTCCTTCGCATTCGTCTCTAATCGATTAACTGCCTCAAGCGAGGTTTGATTGTTCTCAACAAGCTTATTAATTCCCGAAACGAGCGAATGCACAACTTCTTTACTGTCATTTAATGTATCAACCATTTCAACTGACAAATTTTGTGAGGTTTTCGCGTTTTGTTGAACCTCTTCTGCTATTTGGATGACATCCTCCACTGATTCAGCTGTCTCTTGAATCGATATCGCAGAGCTATCAGCCCCTCTGGAAATCTCAGAAATGGTGCGATTAATATTTTCCGCCTGTTCAGAAGCAAGACTAGATGCCTTTGTTATCTCAATCACTTTTTCATTTGTATTTTCAAAGTTTCCTTCGATTTTTTGAACCATTTCACGTAGATTATGTAGCATTTTATTAAAAGCAAGACTTAAGCTGCGAATCTCGTCATCTGATTTTGAAACAGGAACATCCTCCCGAATATCACCATTTGCAGCATGAATGGCCACCTGTTCAAGCCTTTGAAGTGGCTTTGTGATGAAGGATGCCGCAAAAAAGGCAAGAATCCCAGACCAGATAATTCCTAACGCTAATGTGCCAATCACAAAGACTTGTTGACTCACCATTTCTTGAATGAAAGGATACACAAAGTAAATAAATAACGCCGATGTTGAATACGTCACAACCGCTAAAATGGTTGTAAATAGTACCAATTTTAACCTCAGACCAAATTTATAGTGTCTTTTCTCCAACCGATTCTCCCCCTGAATCTATCTATTTTAATTTAGAAAGCACTTGTTCAATTAACGGTTCAAGTTCCGCGTAGGTTTCTCTATATATCTCAATCGGTCCTCCGAAAGGGTCAGAAACATCCCCACTGCCGTCCACATATTCTTTTAATGTAAACACCTTGTCCCCGCTTTGCGGGAAACTGTAAAGGATTGCCTGTTTATGATGACTGGTCATCGTTAAAATACAGGTTGCCCACTCAATAAGGTCTTGTGTTAATAATGACGAAGAGTGCTGACATTCCATTCCCTTTTCCTGTAACACCTGAGCGGTATTCGGCGATGCAGGAGTTCCTTCACCAGCAAATATTCCTGCCGATTTGACCTCTATGTTTTCCCCGCACCTTTTTCGTAAAATTGCCTCAGCCATCGGACTTCTACATGTATTCCCTGTGCAAACAAATAAAACGTGTATCATTTAATTCATCACCCTTTTCTCGCTCGCCTTACGCTACTTTCGACCTGTATCTTTAGACAAAATTCGATATAGTACCATTATAATCGAGATTCGCATGAAAGGCATAGCCAATATTAAAAAAGAGTACGGATTTTCGTTCCGTACTCACAGTTTTGTAATATATTTTTTATAATGGAAATAGTAGTTTTACACCAAAGACGAGGAGGATGCTGCCACCTAAGACTTCACTGTATGTACCTAGCCAGTTCTGGACCTTTCGACCCAAAAGAAGGCCGACCCACGAAAGAACCATACTGACGACTCCGAACATGAGAATAACCATGACTGTCTTTGCACCGTATATTCCTAGCGAAAGGCCAACAGAAAAACTATCTAAGCTCACACTCAATGCAAAAATAAACAACCCAAATCCAACTGGTGTAATCATGCGCTGCTGATCATCGTCCTTGAAGGAAGAAATAATCATTTGTAAACCTAAAAATAAGAGCAATCCGCCGCCTAAATAGGTTGCAATCGCTCCAAATGTATCTGATAAAAAGTGTCCAATCATTATGCCTGCCAAAGGCATCCACATATGAAACAGACCGATGGTTATTCCGATTGAAAAGATTTGCTTTAGTCTTAATCGGATTAATCCCATTCCAAGACCAACAGAAAATGCGTCCATTCCTAATGCAATCGCCATAATAAATAAGGTTATAAGTTCTCCGAGAAATGCTGTTATATCCATCTTCTACCTCCTTGGACGTGCCTATTTCAACATATGCATGTACAAAAAGAATTAGAAGAAGGAATTCCCAATTTTATTCTGTTATTAATTTATGGCCTGCAGCCTTCGTTAACCGGTTCATAATCGCTTGGCCAATGCCCTCACTTGGAAAGCTCTCACTAAAAATAACATCGACTCCACTTTCGTCAAATAAGCGCAACACATCATAAAGTCTGTTTGCCACAGACTCCAAATCCTCACGTGAGCCACAAGCAATAATTTTATCAGCCTTATACATGCTTTCACGCTCTGTTGTTGTGAGAACGCCAACCTTCAAGCCTTCGTTTTGTTTTTCTTTTACGAGCGACTGAATGAATTCCACCCGGCCATTCACAATTGTTAGTGGCGCAGTCGGTGCATAATGTTTATATTTCATTCCAGGCGATTTCGGTGCTTCGCCTTCTGTTAAAATTGCCTTATCGACTTCGACAACACCACATACAGCCTCAAGCTGTTCCTTAGTCACACCACCTGGACGTAAAATCACAGGCACTTCACCCGTGCAGTCTAGAACCGTTGATTCAAGCCCAACACCAGTTGCCCCGCCATCAAGAATTCCCGCAATTTTTCCAGTCAGATCCTCAGCCACATGCTTCGCCATTGTCGGACTTGGCTTACCGGAAGTATTTGCACTCGGTGCTGCAAGTGGGAGACCTGATGCTTCAATCAATGCCAATGCAACCGGATGACTAGGCATGCGAACCGCTACCGTTTCAAGCCCCGCTGTTACCTTTTGAGATACCGCATTTTCCTTTCGTTTTAAAACAAGTGTCAACGGACCTGGCCAAAACTTTTCAATTAAACGCTCGGCCTTCTCTGGGATTTCCTGTACAATTTTATGTAACTGTCCGATTGTGGAGATGTGGACAATCAGTGGATTATCGCTCGGACGCCCTTTTGCCTCGTAAATTTTCCCAACAGCCTCATCAGATAAAGCATTTGCTCCAAGCCCATATACTGTTTCTGTTGGGAATGCGACCACTTCATTTTTTTGAAGGAGACTTGCCGCTTCTTTTATTTGTGGATAAGATTCTAAATTTTGCTGATATTTATCCACAAGCCATTGTTTTGTTTCCATGTAACGCAACTCCTATATGAAAATCCTTTAATAATGTTGTTTTTTAATTATTGCAATATAAAAAAGTATAGGTTTTAAAGGGGTTGAAAACAAGTGTTATCCACATTTTGTGGACAATTTATCCAAAAATGTGGATAGTTTTGTGGATATAACCAACTTTGCCCATTTCCCAATCAGAGGAAATAATTCATCCACAACCCATATTTTTTCATCACGTTCCATAGACTATCACATTTATCCGTATATTAACAACAAGGATTATCCACATTATCCACAAAATCAAAATAAAAAACCCCCACTTGTGAACATTCCATCCACAGGCAGGGGCTTGAATACTATATTTATTTTTCAATTTGCGAAACCATGAACATCGGATCTGTTTTTTCAAAAAGTTGTGAGATATGACTTGATCCTTTAATATGGTCCGGAAGCTCACCCACTCCAACTTGCCCAAAGCCAAGCATTGTGAAAAATTGAATCGAAGCTTGCTTATTTGTCGCTAAAAATAATCGATTTAATTCCTTATGCTTTGCAAGTGAAATGGCACTTTTAAATAAAGTTAATAAATTCGTTTGGTCCACACCTGGAGAAATAACGAGTGACCGTAGCAGTCCATCTTGTTCAATTCTTTCAATCCCTAAAGTTGCAAGGATGTTCTGTTCTGCATCCTCCAATAATATAAAGTGGTCAATAATCGATTCGATTCCATCCACACTCACTTCAGCTTGTCCCAAAAATGCTGTAACCTTCTTTATATCCTCTTCATTTGCCGTTCTAATTTGTTTCATTTTCCCCACCCCATCTTTAGATCAAATGCGCCTTGGCGTATTTGCGCCCGATTTTTAGGCCCACACGATGTGGGTCATGAAGACGTTGCCACAGGATGTGGCGTCTTTAGTCTTCGACCTTACTGCTCGAAAAGTTTCACTTGAAAAATCGTGGCATCCGCCGGAGGCTTAACGTTATTCAGCCGAATGGAATTCTGCTGAATAACGTTATCCTAGTAACTACTCTATGAGGCATCTGCCAAAATAGAACCAAATGCTAGATTTTTAACTAAAAAGTGATGTAAAAAATTCAACCAAGAAAAATTTAACCTCTACTTCTTCCTCTTCATTTTCTTCCTTATCCTTCTTTTCTTTCTTATCATTCTTAGTTTCCTTCTCTTCTTCTTGCTCGATTGCTACATCTTTACCTTCCTCATCAGATGCATCAATTGCGTCACCTGTTGAAAAGTCTAAGAAACATAATGGCGGAAACAACACGCACCACCAGTTTGCCCCTTCAGCTTCACCTAATGAAATTAGAATCGCTTCATACTCACCAGCTGGATATAGGAATTGACCGTAAAGCTTGGTTGGAAATTGAACATTGCGTCCGTAATCAACTGTATAGGATTGATTGCTATTTTCCTCTTCTAAAACTCTAGCAACGATTTTCTCGATTTCTGGCAGTCTCTCTTGAATGAGCTCTCTTGCCGCTTCAATTGAAGTTAACTCTGCAACCCATTCCGTAATTTCCGCATTCACTTCATCTCGCACCTTGCGCTTTAACGCTTGGTCTTTATCGGAATCACTGTTAGCCAGAATGCGAAGCCGAATCGCCTCATCCGGAATTACTTGCGCCGCTTGCGCACTCGTTTCTTTTATAAATAAATGGCTATTCGCCCCAATTAACATTAAAAATATAAATGATACAATCGCAATTTGTTTACTCACTCTCTAGCACCATCCCTTCACAAACCATTCTTGCCAAAAAAACAAAATCATAAACTACTAAATTTTAAAAATCTATTAAACTATCTTTTTGAGTTTAGAATCAAAGACTAAAAATGCATCGTCTATGTGACCCACCTCTTGTGGGTAAAAAATAAATGTAAAGTTTACTTTACAAAATGTAAGGTTTACTTTACAATTTAGGTAGAAACAATTGGAGGATATTGTAAATGGAGATTAAGAATCGGGTGAAGGAGCTCCGCGCAAAGCATAGCCTAACACAAGGCGCCCTTGCGGAAAAGGTCAATGTAACAAGGCAAACGATCGTTGCACTTGAAAAAGGTAGCTATGTCCCTTCACTACTACTCGCAATGAACATCGCACATACGTTTAACTTGCCTATTGAAGAAATTTTTTATTTGGAGGATGAGGAAAGATGAGTATTTTTCGGAATGTCTTGTATACGGTTATTTCACTTGGACTCATGGGCTGGGCCTTTTCATCGATGTATTATGCGCATTTAGCCTTTGCCAACATCGTAAAAACAAATCAGGAACCACCTTGGATAATCGAAATTAACATGCTGCCTGCTTTTATAGCAATCGTAGTGGGAGCCATTTATACAGCCATTGCGCTTCCGAATCTAAAAAAGAAACGCAAATCTTTGAAAAGTGCATTTCTATTGCCACTCGAATTTGAAGAAGGAGACGAGCGTGAAAAAGAGCTCACCGGAAAAGCTTGCCGGGCTGCCTACATTAGTATGTGGTATTCATTCCCAGTCATCATCAGCCTATTCTTTCTATATCCCTTCATCTCAGATTCAGTACCATACTACCCCATAATCTTATTGTTGCTTTGTCCGTTAGTTCAGATTGTTACCTATTTTGTTTCTTGGAAGAGGAACTATTAAAGTGGTATCGCGCAATCTTAGTCTATGTTATAAAAAAGGGCCTGGGGATATTCTCCCCAAGCCTTTTCTAGAACCCTATTTCCGCAAATACCATTCGGTCTTTTCCGTTAATATCGTTAACGACTTCAACTTTTGCCCCAGGGAATGTGTCGGCTAGCATGGAGGCAACTGCTTCTCCCTGTCCAACCCCTACTTCAAAGGCAACGATTCCTTTTTCATTCAACACAACGGGAATTTCCTTCATAAACCGACGATAAAAATCTAATCCATCCTGACCGCCAACCAATGCCCGGAGTGGTTCATGATCCTTCACAACCGTCGATAAAGTTGCAATGTCTTCTTCTGGTATATAAGGTGGATTCGAAACGACCACATCAACCTTAATTCCATCGTCCATTAACGGTCCTAATAAATCTCCTTCAAAGAACCTAACATTAGCTCCTAACCGATCAGCATTTTCCTTCGCTACATCAATCGAAGCCTTGGCGATATCGACTGTCATTACATCAAGTTGCTGATTTTCAAGAGCAAGTGTAATCGATATTGCTCCACTACCTGTTCCAACATCTACAACCTTATTTACGTCAACCCCATCAAATAATCGCTTAATCCTCGCAAGTAACCCTTGAACCAACTCTTCCGTCTCAGGTCTTGGGATCAAGACTTCCTTATTTACCAAAAACCTGCGCCCATAAAACTCCTCATAGCCGATAATGTGTTGAACCGGTATCCCGCTAACTACCTCATGAACAGCTGCCACAAACTCTTCTTTAACCTCAAGATCCAGTTCTTCCCGCAGTTCAGCAAACAGCTGAGCACGGCTCATTCCTAAATAATGACACAACAAGATTTCCCCAATATTCTCGTCCCGACCGTTTTCCCGTAAAAAAGAAGAAGCCCATTTGAGGGCTTCGAATATTTTATGAAATGCTGCCATTATTCGGCTTGCTCCATTTTTCTTGCTTGGTCTTCCATGATTAAAGCATCGATGACTTCATCAAGCTTTCCAGTTAGAATTTGATCCAGCTTTTGAATGGTTAAGCCAATACGGTGATCGGTTACACGGTTTTGCGGGAAATTGTACGTACGGATCCGTTCTGAACGGTCCCCTGTACCTACTGCTTGTTTACGGTTTTGATCGTATTCCGCTTGCGCTTCCTGTTGGAACTTGTCATAAACGCGCGCGCGTAATACCTTCATTGCTTTTTCCTTGTTTTTGATTTGGGATTTCTCATCCTGAATGGAAACTACAGTTCCAGTTGGCAAATGCGTTAAACGAACTGCTGACATTGTCGTATTAACACTTTGTCCCCCAGGTCCACTAGAAGCAAATGTATCAACACGAATGTCTTTTTCATGAATTTCGACTTCAACCTCTTCTGCTTCAGGTAATACTGCAACAGTCGCAGTTGATGTATGGATGCGTCCGCCTGATTCTGTTTCAGGAACACGTTGCACACGATGGGCACCATTTTCAAATTTCAATTTAGAAAATGCACCTTTTCCGTTAATCATAAAAATAATTTCTTTAAATCCACCAACACCTGTTGAGTTCGTATCCATAACCTCAATCTTCCAGCCTTGGTGCTCAGCGAAACGGCTATACATACGGTAAAGGTCACCAGCAAATAGCGCAGCCTCATCTCCACCTGCAGCACCGCGAATCTCCATTATAACGTTTTTGTCATCATTCGGGTCCTTAGGCAATAATAAGACGTGAAGACGCTCCTCAAGTTCCTCCATCTGGTCTTCAAGTTCGTTAATTTCTTCCTTCACCATCTCACGCATCTCTGCATCAAGCTTCTCTTCAAGCATTGCTTTTGCATCGGTTAATTGTTCCTTAACCTCTTTGTACTCTCTATATTTCTCAACAGTTTCTTGTATATCAGATTGTTCTTTTGAATATTCACGTAGTTTAGTTGTGTCACTGACGATATCTGGATCACTTAATAATTGATTTAATTTTTCATAACGAGCTTCAACAGCCTCTAAACGATCGAACACGGTCTTCACCTCAAAATTTAGTCCATAACAGTATAATTATAGTATAGGGTACCCATATCGTCAAAGCAAATTACGCTCAAACACGAGATTGGTTTAAGTCACTTTCAGAAAAATCGTCAACGTTCTTTCGACAAAGCTTGGGCGGAACCTGTCAGCTTTTTAAGCTGTAAATCAATATACAGCTGGCATCTCATATTAAAATCATCGAAATCAATCTCTGTTAGGTCGGTGATTTGGTTAAGCCGATATTTTAATGTATTGATGTGAATGAATAGCTGATCGGCTGTCGGCTTCAGGCGGCCATTGTTTAATAAGTAAATTTCTAAGGTTTCCAGTAAATTCGTTTGGCTTTCAAGATCTTTCTTTTGTAGGATCTGAATATCCGCATTTTCATAATTTGTCTCACTTTGTTGTCGATAGATTGTGTCTAAATAACGGAAAATACCCAGTTTCTTAAACTCGTAAACCTGTTGGGTTGGTGACCCAATGAATTTTGCAGCAGCAATCACTTCCTGTGCTTCTGCGTAGCTTTTACTGAGCTGAAGGATAGAAGTATATAGATTGCCAATTCCAGCAAAAACCGTTTGGCTTCTAAACTGGCTTAAAACTGTGTTTGTCAATTCATTAGCACTCTCTGACAATGGTCGTGGATCTGAAGAGGTGCTCCCGATGATGACAACGATATTCAGTTGATCAGTAAGGAGATGAGTCGGTTCGTTGATAGCGTTTGCAAATAACCTCACTTTTTCTCTAAGTTCATCAAAGACATTCTTATCGTACTGTGCCACCGTAAAAACAATCATAAGAAAAGCCTCCGGAAGAATCACTTTCCTATCCGCAGCTTCCCATTTTATTTGATTTTCTGTTTGATAGGTGTTCTCGATTACATTTTTATAAAATTGATCGATTTCTTCGTCATATTTATGTTTTAATTCGCTCTTTTGATAAATAAGCTTTCCAATATGAAAAGACACCTCATGCAAAAATTCAAGCTCATGATCTGATAGTAGATTATCTATTTCTTGGACCCAAATATACCCGAAAATTCTGTCTTTAAATTTCGCACTGACAACCACTCGTTGATTAAGACCAATACTTTTTAATCTCTTCACACGAAAGGGCTCAGGTATGCTTTTTAACTGTTCAACGATTCCTTCATCCATAAATTTTTCTAGAATGCTAGGTGTCCACCGCTTCGTAAAGATTGTTTGTTGATTTGCCTGATCAAACTGATCGATATAATACGAGCTATAGGACAGCAAGGAAAACTGATCACTCTCAATTACGACTGGCTTTTTTAAAAAAGCACTGATTTTATCTGTAATTTGATCGATATCCGTCATGGTCAATATTTCACCCAGTGGCTGGCGCATACAGCTCCTCCTATCTATTAAAATAAACAAATGGTAGTTACCTATTATCATACTTTCATTGGAGTCGATTGTATAGTCATTATTATTCAACAAATGCGAAAAAGCCTACAGCATAAACTGCAGGCTTTTCACTCACTTTTCTTTATTTAGAATATCAAGTGCCTCTGTGAATTCCTTATCAATCTCGGCATTCGGTTGATAGGTCGCCAAACTTACAAGGTACGTAACAACCCAACAGATGATGAAACCAGGAACAATTTCATAAAGTGTATCTGTTAATAATTTTACATTCCCCCAGATCATAACAGTGATGGCACCTGCAACCATTCCCCAAAGTGCACCCTTAGCTGTGATCTTCCTCCAATATAAGGAAAGTAAAATGACTGGACCAAATGATGCGCCAAATCCTGCCCAAGCGAACGATACGATTTTCAAAATGGATTCGTTATTTGGCCAAGCTAGTGCCATCGCGATAATCGAAACGACAAGGACGGCCATTCTTCCTAAAAATACGTATCGCTTATCAGATGCATCTGTCTTAAAGACGGCTTTATACAGGTCTTCAACGAGTGCAGATGAAGTGACAATCAGCTGCGAAGAAATTGTACTCATAATAGCGGCAAGTACAGCTGCAAGCATAATTCCCGCGATAAAAGGATGGAAAATAATCTGCCCCATAACAATGAAAACCGTTTCCTCATCAGGAAGTGTCAAGTTATTTTGATGATAATAAGCAATCCCGATAAGTGCCGTTGCGACAGCACCAAATAGGCTGAGGATCATCCATCCAATTCCGATACGACGTGCGCTTTTTACTTCTTTTACTGAACTGATCGCCATAAAACGAACAATAATATGTGGTTGACCGAAGTAGCCCAGCCCCCATGCAAGCAATGATAAAACCCCTAGGAACGAAGCTCCTGATACAAGGTTCAACATTTGTGGATTCACTTCCCGAATGCTCGCTGCTGTTTCCGAAAGACCACCTGTTAGAAAAATTCCAACTATCGGAACGAGAAGTAGTGCGAAAAACATAATAATCCCTTGAACTACATCCGTATAGCTTACCGCTAAAAATCCACCAAATAAAGTATAGAAAATAACGACGCCTGATACGATCAATAGACCAAGATGATAGTTAAGTCCGAATGAGCTAAGGAAAAACTTACCGCCTGCAACCATTCCAGAAGATACGTAAAACGTAAAGAAGATAAGAATAATAACACCTGAGGCAATACGTAGAAGACGAGATGTATCTTTCAATCGATTTTCCAAATAACTCGGTATCGTAATGGAATCATTCGATACTTGCGTATAGACGCGAAGACGTGGTGCAACGAGTACATAGTTCAAATAAGCACCAGCTGTCAGACCAATCGCAATCCAAGCCTCAACAATTCCGCTTAAATAAATAGCCCCCGGAAGACCCATGAGTAACCATCCCGACATATCTGCTGCTCCGGCACTTAAAGCTGTCACCGCCGGCCCGAGTCCGCGCCCGCCAAGCATGTAATCCGTCAGGTTAGATGTACGTTTGTATGCATACCAACCGATGAACACCATTCCAGCCATGTAAATAATAATTGCTAACAATTGATATATTTCATTGGTCAAAGCAGTTCCCCCTTTTAAAATTGTATCCTCCTATACTATCACATTTTTCAAAATATTATTTCAACGAGTTATATATTACTACTATTTACCACTATTGAAAAATAGAAGTATTATCTTTATATTGTTTTAAAATTGACATCTTTTTATATCGAAGAAGTACAACTGACAGCTTGATCTTTTAGCCAATCCTATCGAAACAGGAAAGATTAACCTTTCGATAGGATTGACTTATTTTCTTATAGCATCTCAGAAGTCGTTTTAGCTTGCATATGAAGTTGTAAGTAATCAGGTCCGCCTGCTTTAGAATCCGTCCCGGACATATTGAATCCTCCGAACGGCTGGTAGCCGACTATTGCACCCGTACAGCCACGATTAAAGTATAGGTTACCGACATGGAAGTCTTCACGGGCCTTCTCAATGTTGGCACGATTTTTTGAAATAACTGCACCTGTTAATCCGTATTCGGTGTTGTTGGCGATTTCAAGCGCATGTTCGAAATCTCTTGCTTTTGTGAACGCGACAACCGGACCAAAAATTTCTTCCTGCATGAGGCGGGCGTTCGGATCAACATCTGCTACAATTGTAGGCTGGACAAAGTAGCCTTTTGAACTGTCCCCTTCCCCGCCGGTGTAGATACGGCCTTCTTCTTTTCCGATTTCTACATAACTCATAATTTTATCAAATGCTGCTTGATCAATGACCGGACCCACAAAATGATTGTCTACTGGGTTACCAACTGTGAGTTCCTTCGTTAGTTCAACTGCACGATGTAATACTTCATCATACACATCTTCTACAATTACAGCTCTAGAACAGGCAGAGCATTTTTGACCGGAGAAACCGAAAGCAGATTTAACAATCGATTGTGCCGCTAATTCCAGGTCTGCCTCCTTGTCAACAACGATCGTATCTTTTCCACCCATTTCCGCGATGACACGCTTCAACCAAATTTGGCCATCATTCAGTTTAGATGCACGTTCAAAAATTCGAAGTCCGACGTCACGAGAACCTGTGAAGGAGACAAAGCGCGTTTTCGGGTGGTCAACAAGATAATCGCCTACTTCAGCTCCACTTCCTGGTACAAAGTTTAAGACACCTGCTGGAAGACCCGCTTCTTCCATAACCTCCACAAACTTCGCAGCGACAACTGGTGTTGTAGAAGCCGGTTTTAATAAGACCGTATTCCCGGTAACAATTGCGGCAACAGTTGTGCCAGCCATAATTGCAAATGGGAAGTTCCAAGGTGAAATAATGATACCAACCCCTAGCGGAATATAGCCATAGCGGTTGTATTCTCCTGGTCGGCTTTCAACTGGTACACCATCTTTGATCCTCAGCATTTGTCGAGCGTAGAACTCCAGAAAGTCGATTGCTTCTGCTGTATCCGCATCCGCTTCATTCCAAGGTTTTCCTGCTTCTTTTGTTAAAAGAGCGGAAAACTCGTGTTTACGGCGACGAATGATGGCCGCGGCTTTAAATAACACGTCTGCACGAGCTTCTGGTTTCGTTTTTTTCCATGTTTCAAACGAAGCAACAGCTGTTTGCATTGCTTTTTCTGCAAGCTCTTTGTTCGCTTTTGACACACTACCAATCACTTCATGCTTATCTGCAGGGTTATACGAGATAATTTTATCTTCTGTCGTTACTTTTTCGTTTCCGATGACTAACGGGTAGTGTTGCCCTAAATACCCTTCAACAAGCTGGAGTGCGTTTTCATATGCCTTTTTATTTTCTGAGTTTGAGAAATCTGTAAATGGTTCATGTTTGTACGGAATCATCATTTTACCTCTCCTTTTCATGTAAAATTGTGTTTATTAGACCATTGTTAGCTTTTGACCATTCCTTTGAAAGCAAATGAAATATTCGCTGGTCTTTCTGCTAACCTCCTCATGAAATAACCATACCAATCCATGCCGTATGGTACATAGACACGGAATTTATACCCTTCTTTGACCAGCTCTAACTGCGTCTTCGTCCTCATACCATAAAGCATTTGGAATTCAAATTGGTCATTTGGAATGTTATGCTTTTTTACTAGTTCTTTTGTATATTCAATCATCGCATCATCATGTGTAGCGATGGCTGTATAGTTACCGCTTAGCAAGCTTTGTTCGATAAGCTTTTTGTAATTCTCATCAACATCTTTCTTTTCAGGAAATGCTACATCTTCTGGCTCTTTATAGGCCCCTTTAACAAGACGCAAAAATGGATTGAGGGAACTAAGTTCTTTTAAATCCTGTTCTGTTCTGTAAAGGTAGGCCTGCAAAACTGTACTGACACAGCTATATTTCTCTCTAAATTGCTTGAATAGATCAATAGTTGCCTGGCAACGCGGTACATCCTCCATGTCAATCGTGACCATAATTTTATGTTTTTCAGCTGTATCAAGGATTCTTGTCATGTTTTCAACAACGAGATCTCTATCAATATCAAGACCTAAAGAAGTCATCTTTACAGACACTTGGGAATCAAGGTTCTCTTCGCTAATCATTCTGATTGTCTGGATACATTCGTCTGTTCGTTCTTTGGCGACCTCTACTGAGTCAACAAATTCTCCTAGATGATCGACTGTAACGGATAATCCTTGTTTATTAAGCTCACGAATAAAATGAATCGAGCTTTGGAAGTCCGTGCCACCAATAATTTTTCCGGCAGCAAAACTCCCGCCTCTTTTTTGGGCGAATTTATTTAGTGTGCTGTTCTTAGATAAAAATAGGAAAAAACCCCTTGTAATCGCTTCCATATAGTATGATACACCCCCAAAAAGTAGTTCTAATCTTATGATTAATTTTACAATTCCATGTTATAGCTCAACAATGTTCATTCAAAACAATAAATCGACTATCCTTTTGTTGGTTTTGGACAATGAAGAAGTTTTCGAGAGAACTACTCTGGGTTTGGCTCAGTTACCGTGACAACTTTCACCAGATTAACGCTCAGCATCTCTCATTTCGTTGTCGAATCGAAAATTTAATGTAGGTTTGCTTCTTTCTTTGACGAAAAGATACTAGTTTTGTCTACACGGAAGGATTTTACCGTTAAAGGGAGAATCGTACTATTAGACAAAGAATCGGGAAAAATGAAAAGCATAGCTGAAGAAGAGAATTAGGGGGAGTGGTTGGTGTGAATACAGCGGAGTTTGCAAAAAAATTGGGCGTTTCAACAAAAACAGTTCGGAAATGGATTAAAATCTTTAATCTATCATGTGAAAAGAATGAATATGGTCATTTTGTGTTTGAGGAAACAGACCTTCCACTGTTCGAAGGGATTCGGAATCAAGTGAAATCTGGAGTCCCATCTGATAAAATCAAACTATCACCACCAGAGCCTAGGAAGGGGACCGCACGGAAAATGGTACAAGCTTCAGATAAAACTCTCTCGGAAAAATTAAATGCGATAATGGATCGGATCAAGGAGAACGAAAGACAGATTGCGGAAAAAGCAAGTGATGTGGTATCCTACCAGCTTTTGCAGCATCGCAAGGAAATCGATGAGATACAAAAAAGGATGCAGAAAATGGAAGCATACATTGAGCAGCTTGAAAGGGAAAAAGAAGAACTTCAAAAACAAACAGAAATTACCCTTGAAAAAGTGGAAGGTTCTAGAAAACGTAAAAAAGTACTTGGGTTTCTATTTTAAGATCAGGCCAGACAGCCTGGTCTTTTTTCATGAACAAAAAAGCACCCCCTCGGAGCGCCTTATAGTGTCATTGTATCCTTTTGTATAACTGATTTAAGTAATGGTTTTCCTGGTACTTCATGATGGTGACGGCAACGCGGCTCGTATGACTCCGAAGCACCGACTAAAATAACCGGATCATCATAGGATGCTGGTTGTCCATTGATTAAACGCTGTGTTCTGCTTGAAGGAGAACCACATACAGAGCAAACTGCCTGAAGTTTCGTTACAAGCTCGGCCAACGAAAGAAGCTCTGGAACCTTTCCAAACGGTTCGCCGCGGAAGTCTTGATCCAAGCCAGCAACGATGACGCGGTGGCCATGGTTTGCGAGAACTTGCACAACCTCGACAATTTCAGCATCAAAAAATTGTACTTCGTCAATCGCAACGACATCTGTATCTGCGGAAACCTGCTCCAAAATCTCAGCGGATGTTGCCACTGGTTTTGCAACAAAGGATGTCCCATTATGAGATACAACAGAATTTTCACTATATCGATTATCAATTTGAGGCTTAAACACCTGAACGGATTGTCTTGCAAATTCAGTACGACGAACACGTCGAATCAACTCTTCGGATTTTCCTGAAAACATGCTTCCACAAATTACTTCAAGCCAGCCACTTTGCTTCATAATATACATGAAACGAAGGTCTCCTTTCCTCGGTTGTTTCTAGTCTTAAGTTAACTATTGACCGTAAGTATGAGGATTATTTTCTATGGGGTAAAAAAGAATGAATGCGAGAAAAATAGGTCTAGTAGCACAAAAAACAGGCAAGAAGAAAAAACTTGCCTGTTTTTGGCTTTTCAAATCGGTAATTATTTAATACCGTATTTTTTGTTGAATTTATCTACACGTCCACCTGCATCAGCGAATTTTTGACGGCCTGTATAGAATGGGTGACACTCTGAGCATACCTCAACGCGTAACGCCTCTTTTACAGAACCAGTTTCAAATTCGTTTCCACAAGCACATTTCACCATAACTTTTTTGTAGTTTGGATGAATTCCTGATTTCATTCGTCTCATCTCCTTCCGCCCTGAATCATTGATCGAAACAGAGTTACGTTTTAGCAAAATTGCATGTACAATTTCAAAAACCTAAAACGCACATGTTGAAATTATAACAAGTGAAGCCGTGAATTGCAACTTAATCCTGCTGTTAAAAAACGTTAATTTTTCCAACATGAATTTCAGCGCGGAATCACGACACCGCACACTTCTTACGCCTCAGGCCTACTGCTGTTTCTTCTTGCGGCTGCCGCTTTTTTTTCTGCTTCAAGCATTTCAAAGAACTCTGCATTTGTTTTAGTTTGCTTAAGTTTTCGTAAAAATTTCTCTGCAAAATCTGGTGAATCTGACATTGCTTTTCGGATGGCCCAGATTTTATCGAGCTTGTCTTTTTCAATAAGTAGCTCTTCTTTTCGTGTTCCAGAGCGACGAATATCAATGGCAGGGAAAATACGTCTCTCAGCAAGTGAGCGATCTAAGTGAAGCTCCATGTTACCAGTACCCTTAAATTCCTCATAAATGACATCATCCATACGTGATCCTGTGTCAACAAGTGCAGTCGCTAAGATGGTTAAACTTCCACCCTCTTCAATATTTCTTGCTGCTCCGAAGAAGCGCTTAGGACGGTGGAATGCAGCAGGGTCAATCCCCCCTGATAACGTACGTCCACTTGGAGGAATAACAAGGTTATAAGCTCTTGCTAGACGTGTGATACTATCCATAAGAATAATCACGTCACGTTTGTGTTCAACAAGGCGCATTGCTCTTTCAAGTACTAGTTCAGCAACCTTAATATGGTTTTCAGGAACTTCGTCAAAAGTAGAACTTACAACATCTCCTGTAACAGAGCGTTCGATGTCTGTAACCTCTTCTGGGCGCTCGTCAATTAATAATACAATCAATTCAGCCTCTGGATGGTTTGTCGTAATGCTATTTGCGATTTCCTTAATCAGCATGGTCTTACCAGCCTTTGGAGGCGCTACAATTAGTCCACGTTGTCCGAAACCAACTGGAGCTAAAATGTCCATAATTCGTGTTGAAATATGGTTTGGTTTCGTTTCTAAAATCACTTGACGATTTGGATATAGGGCTGTTAAACCAGGAAAGTGGACACGTTCCTTTGCAGATTCTGGGTCATCCCCGTTAACAGCTTCAACGTGAAGAAGACCGTAATAACGTTCATTTTCTTTTGGAGGACGAACTTTTCCTGATACCTTATCCCCATTTCGTAGGTCAAAACGACGGATTTGGGAGGCTGAAATGTAGATATCCTCTGAGGATGGTGAATAATTGATTGGGCGTAAGAATCCGAATCCTTCAGATTGGATAATCTCAAGTACACCCTCCATAAATAAAAGGCCATCCTGCTCAGCACGGGCTTTTAGGATTGCAAAAATTAACTCTTTCTTCGTTAATTTGCTATAGTAGGAAACCTTAAATTCACGTGCTAATTCATATAATTCTTTTAGCTTCATGTTTTCTAGGCTTGAAATTGTAATACTCATTCGTACACCACTCTTTGTTTATTAGTTTTTTCTATTTCTCGTAATGCTTTCCAATTGGATGGCTAATAACTTTCAGCAGATACGCTAAAGCGCATTTGATGATCGGTTCATTCGTCCATCATATAAAAGCGTTTTCTCATTTTCTCCTCTTAGACATAAAGAGACACTATGAAACATTTTATATGAATTGATTTGGATGGAATGATATAGAAGCATTCTGAGGATTGCATAGAAGTTTTCTCGCGGTACTCATTTTTTAGTTAGGTAAATGAAATCCCTAATTTTGAATTGATTAGAAGCAATATGTCCACTAATATCTTCTTTATTTTACCCTATTCTCGTATTTTTAATCAATACCCTTATTTTGATAGAGTTATGACGGTTTGATGGCAAAATCCTTGTTTATAAAGAGAAGCGAGTACAAAGACTCGCCTCAACTCTATTTAATTACTAAATTTGGCTTTTTCTTCAAGCTATGTCTGCCGTCTATGAATCTAACAGTTCCAGATTTCGCACGCATAACGAGAGAGTGAGTTGTTCCGATTGATCCTTTAAATTGAACACCGCGTAAAAGCTCACCATCCGTGACACCCGTTGCTGCAAAAATCGCGTCGTCGCCTCTTACTAAATCTTCCATTCCAAAGACTTTTGAAACATCGAGTCCCATTTTAATACAACGAGCTAATTCTTCATCTGTTTGCGGGAGAAGCTTTCCTTGGATTTCTCCCCCTAAACATTTTAGCGCGACTGCTGAAAGGACACCCTCAGGAGCACCACCTGAACCAAATAAAATGTCTACACCTGTATGATCGAATGCTGTATTAATCGCCCCTGCAACATCACCGTCATTAATTAACTTAATACGAGCACCTGCCTCACGCAGCTGTGCAATGATATGCTCATGTCTTGGTCGATTTAATACTGTTGCCACAACATCTTCAATATCCTTATTTTTTGCTTTTGCGACTGCTTTTAGGTTATCGATAATCGGTGCGTTAATGTCGATTAACCCAACTGCTTCGGGGCCAACTGCGATTTTTTCCATATACATATCTGGAGCATGAAGCAAATTCCCATGATCAGCTACTGCCAGTACGGAAAGCGCATTCCATCCGCCGGACGCCAAAATATTGGTTCCTTCAAGTGGGTCGACCGCAACGTCCACTCTTGGTCCGTAGCCATTTCCAAGCTTTTCGCCAATGTAAAGCATTGGGGCCTCGTCCATTTCTCCTTCGCCAATGACAACCTGTCCCTTCATTGGGATTGTATCGAATACATCTCTCATTGCAGAGGTTGCAGCACCGTCCGCCTCATCTTTTTTACCGCGCCCCATCCAACGAGCTGATGCCAACGCTGCTGCTTCTGTAACACGTACAAGTTCCATTGATAAGCTTCTTTCCATGATCCTTCCCCCTCGCTGATAGTAGTCTCTCTCTTTTTCGACTATTTAACATTTTATTTCCATAACATAATAACGTTTTCTCTCTACTTTTTCATCTGTCCAGTTCCAGCTCGCAGCGACTAGCGAGACTTCCCTCACCCTTCGTACGATAAGCTCAACATCGAACCGCTACGCGCTTCGTGTTTCCTTTATCTCCCTAAAGGAACACAGACTAAAAACGCCACATCCTGTGGCAACGTCTGTGTGACCCACATCATTTGGGCCTCAGTACGTACGTCGCTAAACGCTCGCTTGCACTTTTCCTTTTAAGGATACATGAAAACTCCCACTTTTTGTAGTGGGAGTTCAGAAGTTTTTGTTCAATTAGGAATTTTGCAGTTGTTCGATTTCATCTTCTGTTAAACTTTCTCTCCAAATTGTTGCGCCTAAGCCTGTTAGTTTTTCTTCTAAATGGCTATAGCCTCGGTCAATATGTTCAAGGCCCGTAATTTCTGTTATGCCTTCTGCCATAAGACCTGCAACAACAAGTGCCGCACCTGCACGTAAGTCACTTGCCTTTACTTTCGCACCTTGAAGCTGAACAGGTCCAGTTACAATTGCTGAACGGCCTTCAACTTTAATTTGTGCATTCATGCGACGAAGCTCATCGATATGCTTAAATCTTGCACCATAAATCGTATCCGTTACTACGCCTGTTCCAGTTGCTTTTGTGAGCAAGGATGTAAAAGGCTGTTGAAGATCAGTTGGGAAACCTGGATAGACAAGTGTTTTAATATCTACTGATTTTAAATCTTTGTTTCCAGCCACCCAGATTTGGTCGTCACTTGTTTCAACAGTTACACCCATTTCACGGAACTTAGCAATCAAGGATTCCAAGTGAAGTGGGATCACATTATCAATTAAAACACCTTCACCCATAGCGGCACCAATAATCATATATGTACCAGCTTCAATGCGGTCAGGAATAATCGTATGACGGCAACCCTGTAAGGAATCAACGCCATCGATTCGGATGACATCTGTTCCAGCTCCTTTAATTTTTGCACCCATACTTGTTAATAATGTCGCAACATCAATAATTTCCGGTTCCTTTGCAGCATTTTCAATGACAGTACGTCCCTTTGCACGCACCGCTGCCAGCATGATATTAATGGTTGCTCCAACACTTACTACGTCAAGGTAAATACGAGCACCTCTTAGCTCATCTGCACGTAGGTAGATTGCACCTTGTTCGTTCGTCACTTTTGCACCTAGTGCTTCAAAGCCCTTAATATGTTGGTCAATTGGTCTTGGACCTAGATGACAGCCACCTGGTAAGCCAATTACAGCCTTTTTAAAACGACCGAGCATTGCGCCCATTAAGTAATAGGATGCACGAAGCTTCTTTACTTTTCCGTTCGGTAATGGCATTGACACAATATTGGATGGGTCAACGAAAATTTCTTCTTTACTTATCTCTACATGGCCCCCGATTTCTTCAAGCAAACCACCTAAAATTTGCACGTCTGAAATATCAGGTAGACCTTCAATTGTAACTGGCGTTTCTGCAAGGATTGTTGCTGGGATGAGGGCAACCGCACTATTCTTTGCCCCACTTATTTTTACAGATCCTTTTAGTGGATAACCGCCTGCTATTTTAAGTTTTTCCATATGTGGCTCCCTTCTAGCGAAGATGACGGTTTTGTAAGGGAAACCTTGAATTGCCACGGATACAACCCGTCCGGTGACCATTGACTAAATAAAATCTAGCGTTAGGCAGTTCTTTTCCCTTATTTACATTACGTAAAACGTAACAGCACTTCACTCGAATTGGTATATTTTAACATAAATTTACTGCGTGATTGTTCAAGTATTAATTTCTAGTTTACACGAAATTATTAATAATCATGTATCATTTTATACTGTTTCGCAAAAACAATCAAATACACCCACTAAAGATATTTCTTTAGGGAAAATTCCATAGGACTTAAGTTATACTTCTTCATTTTTGTTTTTGAGATATAGTTTTTTGAAGTTAAGTGTGATTGAAGTGAATCTAGTTGAAGGTCTAAGTTATATACGTTACAACGTTCGTCTATGTTTCATAACAATGGGTAAGTTACGTCAATCAGCTCCTTCCACGTTTTTATGTGTTGATGATCTGTAATTACCCCTAGACTCCCATTTAAACTGGCAAGTATTTTTCAAAAATCGCCTTGCACTTTTCTTAGTGTCCAGCTTCAGGCGCAATCGGTTCTCTGGTCTAAGCCAATCGCATCGGAAGGTAAAGGGCACCTTCTGTCAGCGCTCGTCTTATGCTTGTCACCGATAAGCGGGCGCCTGAAGCTTTTCTTATTATAACGCAAGAAAACCGCTATCTCCAAATCACGTTATAAATAACAGGAAATAAGCGGTTTTTCTATATGGTCTGGAGACAAATCTCCATTCTATTTAATTAGACGTTTACGATTCAAAAAGGTTTCTTACGCTCTTCCAGAAGAACCGAATTCACGCATTTTGCCTTTTACTGTTTCACGAATAGCATCGCGAGCAGGTCCTAAGTATTTACGTGGATCATACTCTTCTGTCTTAACTGCTAATGTTTCGCGAACTGCTTTCGCAGAAGCAATTTGGTTTTCTGTATTTACATTGATTTTAGCAGTTCCAAGAGAAATTGACTTTTGGATATCCTTTGTAGGAATACCAGTTCCGCCGTGAAGTACTAGTGGTAAACCAGTTTTCTTCCCGATCTCTTCCATCTCTGCAAAACCAAGGTTTGGTTCACCTTTGTAAGGACCGTGAACAGAACCTAGAGCAGGCGCTAAGCAGTCGATGCCAGTGCGGTTAACAAGCTCAACACACTCATTTACATCTGCATAAATAACACCTTCAGCTATCACGTCATCCTC
This sequence comes from Bacillus sp. JJ1566, assembly GCF_036962685.1. NCBI lineage: Bacteria > Bacillati > Bacillota > Bacilli > Caryophanales > Bacillaceae > Bacillus > Bacillus sp. JJ1566. The sequence continues at coordinate 37,255 of NZ_JBALOP010000001.1, forward strand.
TTGTCCACCAACTGTACCAAGCTCAGCTTCTACTGAAACTCCGTGGAAGTGTGCAAGTTCAACAACTTTAGAAGTAATCTCAATGTTCTCTTCAAATGGATGATGAGAAGCATCGATCATAACAGATGTGAATCCAGCGTGAATAGCTTTCGCACAATTCTCAAAAGAAGAACCGTGATCAAGATGGATAGCAACTGGAACAGTAACCTTATAGTCTTCCATTAGTGCTTTTACCATCGCAACAACAGTATTGAATCCACCCATATAACGGCCAGCACCTTCAGAAACACCTAGAATAACTGGTGAATTTTCTTCTTGTGCAGCTTGTAAAATTGCTTGTGTAAACTCAAGGTTATTTAAGTTAAATTGACCTACTGCATAACCTTCTGCTTTTGCTTTTTCAAGCATTTCTTTCATTGAAACCAAAGGCATGTGAATTTCCTCCTTTTGTACCGTTTTTATGTAGGGAAAAGTCCCTGTGCACATAGAACCACGGCAAAGAAACGCCGGGGTTAATTGTATACCTATTCCAAAGATTTCGTATCACCTAATAGAATGACCGAAACAAAATCATAATATGTAAGCTGAAGATAGAAAAATCAACAGACAAAAAGCACACAAAATGCCTTTTGCGTTAAGGAATAGCAACAATACAGTACTAAGCATATCACAAGATTTTGATTTCGCAAGGGACCATTAATTCGCGTTTTTACCATGAAGCGTTTACATTTTTGTAACAACAAGGTTTTGTATTTTTTGTGTTTTTTATTCGGATTTTAATGGGATATTTGCTCTAACTGCTTCGCGTAGCTCGTCAATGTCAAAAGGCTTCGCAAAATGGGTAATTGCTCCCAAATCCTTCGCTTCCTGGATCATATCAAGTTCGCCGTAAGCTGTCATAATAATGACTCGAATATCCTGATTAATTTTTTTTAGTCTTTTTAAGATTTCAATCCCGTCCATACCAGGGATTTTCATATCTAGTAAAACTAAATCTGGAGAGTGTTTTTGAACGATATCGATTGCTTGTACTCCATTAGCTGCTTGGAATGTCTTGTAACCTTCTTTTTGAAAAACTTCGTTTAACAGTATTCGTATTCCGTATTGGTCATCCACAATTAAGATTTTCTCTGACATTCTTTTAAAAACCCCCCTTAAAATAGATAAAAATAAT
>NZ_JBALOP010000001.1:38441-143025 GCF_036962685.1 Bacillus sp. JJ1566
AATAGGATTATTTACTTTGTTTTTAACGACCGTTTTAATACGTTCGTTTTTTCGAATATTATTATATCGTTATTCATTTTTAATTCTACCAAGAGCAACAAATTTCCTTCTTTTTACGTAGAAAACTTTATTTCAAAGACCGAAACAATTTTCATCAACATAATTCGACATGATTTCTTATTTTTTTCGTATAACGTTATAATAATAATATATGGAAAATGAGTAATAAGATTAGAAAGGAATTTTACATTTATGTTAAAGATGTTTACTACACAGCTTCAAGGACAGTTTAACCGAATTATGGAACAAGAGGAAATGAATATGGAGGATGGCGCAAGAATTCTTGCTCAGTCTGTAATTAGCGATGGTACCATTTTAATACATGGCTTCGGTGAAATGGCTGCCGTGGTAACTGAGGCTTTGTTTGGCGCTGAACCGCTAAAGTCGGCTAAGCCTTTATTTACTGATGGAAAAATGAATGAGGTTGAGGATGTCGACTCTGTTTTGTTAATCACTCGATTTTCAACTGATGAAGAGGCCATTAAGCTTGCAGAAGAACTACGTGACAAAGGAATTCAGACCGTGGCGATTTCTGCGATTGTAAAAACGGAAGATAAACGCACATTAAACCAAATGGTCAATATTCATATTGATAGCAAGCTACAAAAACCACTCATCCCAGACGATTTCGGGAACCGCTTCGGTTTTCCAAGCGTGATGACTGCCTTATATGCCTATTTCGGACTTAAATTTACAATCAAAGAAATGGTCGAGGAATTTGATTAGGGAAAATTTTATAAATTCCTTTGATGAAGGACTAAACGGGGCTTAGTCTTGATCAGAATGGTCTTCATAACCCTGATGAAGACCTAAGCGAAGCTTACTTTCGGTTCGAATGGTCTTCATAGCCCCGATGAAGAACATAACTATGCTAATTTTCGATCTGAATGGTCTTCATAGCCCGCATGAAGAGCATTTCCCATCGTATTCTTGGACCAAATCATCTTCATAGCCCTCATGAAGAGCATTTCCCTTAAGATTCCCGGACTGAATCCACTTCATCCGCCCAAGCCCGATAAAAAAAGGCGAGTTCGAATTGAACTCGCCATTTTTCATTACTCAATTTATGTTACATTTTTTCAGCGTTTGTTAATGATGCTCGAATAAATTCTCTAAACAATGGTTGTGGACGGTTTGGTCTTGATTTAAATTCTGGGTGGAATTGTGAAGCCACAAACCATGGGTGGTCTTTCAACTCGATAATTTCCACAAGACGTCCATCTGGGCTTGTTCCTGAGAAGACAAAGCCTGCCTCTTCCATTGCTTGACGATAATGGTTGTTAAATTCATAACGATGGCGGTGACGCTCATAGACCACTTCATCATTGTATGCTTCGTATGCCTTTGTTCCCTCTTCAATTTTACAAGGGAAAAGTCCAAGACGTAGTGTTCCGCCTAAATCCTCAACATCCTTTTGCTCTGGTAACAGGTCAATGATTGGATGAGGAGTATCTGGATTAAGCTCAGCAGAATGTGCACCATCTAAACCTAGTACATTTCGTGCAAACTCAACAGATGCTAGCTGCATACCAAGGCAAATTCCAAGCAATGGAGTTTTAGTCTCTCTCGCATATTTAAGAGCCACAATTTTTCCGTCAACACCGCGGTCACCGAAGCCACCAGGAACAAGAATTCCATCTGAGCCACCCAGTAATTCAGCCACATTTTCATCTGTAACTTCTTCTGAATTAACCCAGTTAATATTGATATCAGAATCAAATGCATAGCCGGCATGTTTTAAAGCTTCAGCTACAGAAAGATACGCATCTTGAAGCTCTACATATTTTCCGACCAATGCAATATTGGTTGTTTTTGTAAGGTGTGTCACTTTCTCAACGAGATTGATCCAATCTGTCATGTCTGCTTCTTTGCAATCTAGCTGAAGATGCTCGCACGCGATTTGATCAATGCCCTGTTGTTGAAGAGATAACGGGATTGAATATAAGGTTTCCGCATCACGGCTCTCAAAAACTGCTTTTGAATCAATGTCACAAAATAGCGCAATTTTATCCTTCATATCTTCTGAAATCGGCATTTCTGTACGAAGAACAATGATATTTGGCTGAATTCCAAGGCTGCGAAGCTCTTTCACACTGTGCTGGGTTGGTTTTGTCTTCATTTCTCCGGCAGCTTTAATGTATGGAACAAGCGTACAATGCACATACATCACATTGCGGGAGCCCACGTCACTTTTAATTTGACGAACAGCTTCTAGGAAAGGTAGTGACTCGATGTCTCCAACTGTACCACCGATTTCAGTGATGACGACGTCTGCATTTGTCTCATGGCCAGCACGGAAAACTCTTTCCTTGATTTCGTTTGTAATATGCGGAATAACCTGCACAGTTGCACCTAAATAATCACCGCGACGCTCTTTCTTTAATACAGTTGAATAGATTTTACCTGTCGTTACGTTGCTGTATTTATTTAGATTAATGTCAATAAAACGTTCGTAGTGCCCTAAATCAAGGTCAGTTTCAGCGCCGTCATCGGTAACGAACACTTCGCCATGCTGGTATGGACTCATGGTTCCTGGGTCCACATTGATATATGGATCGAATTTTTGAATCGTTACTTTCATTCCACGGTTTTTCAATAAACGGCCTAAAGATGCGGCAACAATCCCTTTTCCTAGGGACGATACAACCCCACCTGTTACAAAAATATATTTCGTCATCTTTCTTTTTTCCCCCATTCATGTAGTTAGTTAAAGTTTGCTCAAATTTATAAAATTGTATAAAGGAATCTTTCCTGTCTAGTTCAGCGCTTGCCCCTCGAGGTCATATGCCAATCCGGCAATAAGGATAAAGAGCGTCCTTCTTTCTGGATTTTCTTATGCTTGTCGGACTTGCACAGAACAAGGAAGGCTTCAACAGCAGAATCATGCACGAAGAAAATGCATTCCATTTTCGAGGAAGTGCTGACATCGACGTTTACCACAGGACGTGGCAGTATTTAGTCGATGCTCCACTTTCAAGGCGCTTACGCTTTTCGATTCGATCTGGGGTTTGTCTTTTTTCTCACCCTATAAAAATAAAAAAGCTCCGCTTACAAATATGTAAGGGAGCGAAACTTGTAATATGGTTTCGTAGATACTCTTTTTTTAGAGCCCAAAAAGTATTCTACCGAGTTAAGAATGAAAAGTCAATATGAAGTTTAAGTGGAATTTAGTTACAACAAATATTAGTCTTCTTCCTCTTCTTCTAACTCTTCTTCTTCGTCTTCTAATTCATATTCCTCATCATCGAGAAGCTCTTCATCGTCATCCTCGAAGTCTTCATCGTCTTCAATGTCATCGAAGTCCTCATCTTCCTCTTCGTCTTCAATGTCATCGACATCTTCGTCTTCTTCATCGAAATCTTCGTCGAAATCAAGGTCATCTTCGTCAAGGTCATCGAAGCCGATAAGATCGTCATCTTCGTCCTTTTTCTTCTTGCTCTTTTTCTTCTTCTTTGGTTTTTCAGTATGAGTAACCTCTTCATCGATTTGCTCGTACGGATACCATGTACGAAGCCCCCAACGATTATCACCTAATGTAATAAAACGACCATCGATATTGATGTCTGTATAAAACTGAGAAATTTTTGAGCGAAGCTCTTCTTCTGAAAGCTCTAATATTTTTGCTATTTCGTCAACTAGCTCGTTAAATGTAATCGCATCTTTTCTCCCTAAGAAAATCTCATACGCTACCTCAAGCATTGACATTTCTTTTATTTGCTCTGGTGAGTATTGATTAAGACTCATCAAGGCACTCCCTTTCTATGTATGTAACTAGAATTCTGATAAAAACATGTTGTTGAAATACTTCTCATAAAAAAATAAAAAGAGTACTGTAAAATACATATCATTCATTATAAACAAAATCAACCACTTTATGCCAGTGTATTCATTTTTTAAGGCTGAACCAACTAAATCAAATACGCCTCGGCGTATTTGCGCCCAGATTTTTTTCGAGCTTGCTCGAAAAACTTCCTTTGAAAAATCTGAGGCATCCGCCGGAGGCTATAACTTTATTCAGCACATACTTAAGTCCTTCACTCATTGTATACTTTTCATTTATTTCCCATATTTTAAAAAAAGATCGAGGCTTTGCTGAATAAAGTTATGAGTTCAGCCTCGCTCTTTTTCTACATATTTCTACGGTATTGTCCGCCCACTTCATAAAGTGCCTGTGTGATTTGACCAAGACTTGCGACCTGTACCGTTTCCATTAATTCCGCAAAAATATTCCCATTATCAATCGCAACCTGCTTTAGTTTCTTTAGTGCTTCTTCTACTTTATCCTTATTTCGTTCTTGGAATTCCTTTAAATTATTAATCTGAAGTTCTTTTTCTTCCTTTGTTGCTCGGGCAAGCTCGATATTGTTTAAATCCTCTTCTGTTGGTGGGTTTGGATTCAGGTACGTGTTCACCCCAATTATTGGAAGCTCTCCCGTATGCTTTTTCATTTCATAATACATAGACTCATCTTGAATCTTGCCACGCTGATACTGAGTTTCCATCGCGCCGAGAACCCCTCCACGGTCATTGAGTCGGTCAAATTCCTGGAGTACCGCTTCCTCAACTAAATCTGTGAGTTCCTCGATAATAAAGGAGCCTTGTAGCGGATTTTCATTTTTCGTTAAGCCATGCTCTTTCGTAATAATCATTTGAATCGCCATGGCACGTCTAACAGATTCCTCTGTCGGTGTTGTAATCGCCTCATCATACGCATTTGTATGGAGTGAATTACAGTTATCATGTAGAGCCATAAGTGCCTGTAAGGTCGTACGAATATCATTAAAATCAATTTCCTGGGCGTGCAGGGAGCGACCTGATGTTTGAACATGGTATTTCAATTTTTGACTACGCTCATTTGCCCCATACTTCTCTCTCATCACTGTTGCCCAAATGCGGCGTGCCACGCGGCCAATCACCGTATATTCCGGATCCAAACCATTACTGAAAAAGAAGGAAAGATTTGGCGCAAAATCATCGATATTCATGCCACGGCTAAGGTAGTACTCCACATACGTGAACCCATTTGATAACGTAAATGCAAGCTGGGAAATAGGATTCGCACCCGCTTCTGCTATATGATAGCCTGAAATCGATACAGAATAATAGTTACGCACTTTGTTATCAATGAAATATTCTTGGATATCCCCCATCATTCGAAGCGCAAATTCTGTTGAAAAAATGCAAGTGTTTTGACCTTGGTCTTCTTTTAAAATATCCGCCTGAACCGTTCCACGAACCGTTTGGAGCGTTCTCTTACGGACCTCTTGGAATTCCTCCACTGTTAATATACGGCCAAGCTCCTGCTCGCGCTTTTCAACCTGCTGGTGAATCGCCGTATTCATAAACATTGCGAGAATGATTGGTGCTGGACCATTGATGGTCATTGAAACTGATGTTGAAGGCGCACATAGGTCAAAGCCATTGTACAACTTTTTCATATCATCAAGCGTACAAACACTGACACCACTTTCGCCGACTTTCCCATAAATATCTGGACGATAGGCGGGGTCCTCACCGTATAAGGTTACGGAGTCAAACGCTGTACTTAAACGTTTCGCATCATCATCCTTGGACAAATAATGAAACCGTCGATTCGTTCGGTCAGGAGTCCCTTCGCCCGCAAACTGACGCTTTGGATCCTCCCCTTCACGTTTGAACGGAAATACACCTGCTGTATATGGAAATGCACCTGGAACATTTTCTTTATATACCCATCGTAAAATTTCCCCAAAGTCCTTAAAGCCAGGTAGTGAAATCTTCGGAATCGATAAACCAGAAAGGCTCTTTGTCTTTAAAATCGTGATGATTTCCTTATCACGGATTTTTGCGATGAATCTCTCACCCTTGTAGGTTTCCTTTGTGGCTTCCCAGTTTGCAAGGATTTTTTTTGATTCATCCGAAAGCTTTGCCTCGTATTTGGTTTTTAAGGTTTCTAGGGTTGTAACGACGTCCGTGTTTCCAAGCTCCTTCACACTTTCAATCGTGCCGGAAATTTGGAATATCTTTCGAGCAATTTCTACTTGCTCAGCTGCCTTTTTATGATAGCTCCGAACTGTATCTGAAATCTCGCGCAAATAATAGCGGCGGTCATTCGGGATAATCACATTTTGTTTTTGAACATCCGCTGTTTTTTCGAATGATGTTTCCCAACTCGTGCCCATTTTTTCGTTTATTTTTTCAATTAGGTTTGCAAAAAGGGCGTTCGTTCCGGGGTCATTAAATTGACTGGCAATCGTGCCGAACACTGGCATTTCTTCATAGTCTTTTTCAAACAAAAGATGGCTGCGCTGGTACTGCTTTTGCACCTGACGCTTCGCATCCTCTGAGCCCTTGCGCTCGAATTTATTAATAACAATGAGGTCAGCATAGTCAATCATGTCGATTTTTTCAAGCTGTGAAGGTGCACCGAATTCACTTGTCATGACATACATGGATACGTCACAAACTTCAGTAATTTCGGCATCGCCCTGCCCGATTCCGCTTGTTTCAACGATGATTAAATCAAAGCCCGCTGCTTTTACAACTGCGATGGCATCTTTAATCGCAAGTGAAAGTTCAGATTTTGAACCCCTTGTTGCCAGGCTTCGCATATAAACTCTCGGGTTAAAAATCGCATTCATCCGGATTCGGTCACCCAGTAAGGCCCCACCTGTTTTTTGTTTAGTTGGATCAACAGATAGAATCGCTACCTTTTTATCGTCTAACTCATTGATAAAACGGCGAATGAGTTCGTCCGTGAGTGAGCTTTTTCCTGCTCCACCAGTACCTGTAATCCCAACAACGGGGACCTTTTTATCAAGTTCCTTTATTTTTTGAATGACCGTTTCAGCTGCAGCTGCTGTTTCATTTGTGTTACCAATTTGATTTTCAGCAATCGTTATCAGCTTTGCGACTGTTTTGTAATCCCCTGTTTGAAGAAGCTCAAGCTCATCTGTTAGCTCAGCACTTGTTGGAAAGTCGCATTCTTGCAGCATCTTGTTGATCATTCCTTGAAGCCCCAAGAGACGGCCGTCCTCTGGTGAAAAAATGCCAGCAATTCCGTATTCATGCAGCTCCTTCATTTCACGAGGAATGATCACACCACCACCACCGCCATAAATGCGGATATGGGAAGACCCTCGTTCCTTAAGAAGATCATACATATATTTAAAATATTCCACATGTCCACCCTGATAGGAAGAAATTGCAATCCCTTGTGCATCCTCATGGATTGCCGCGTTGACCACTTCCTCTACTGAGCGATTATGCCCAAGGTGAATGACCTCAGCTCCACTCGCCTGCAGAATGCGGCGCATAATATTAATCGATGCATCATGACCATCGAATAAACTTGAAGCCGTCACAAACCGTACATGGTGCTTTGGACGATACACTTCCACTGTACTCATTCCTATTCCCCCAGTCCTATTAGAATAGCGTAAGGCGCCCGGATTAAGGAACATCGACTTACTACCGCCACGTCCTGTGGCGAACGTCGATGTCAGCACATCCTCGATGCTATGCATTTTCTTCGTGCGATGATTATGCTCCCGAAGCCTTTCTTGTCCTGTGCAAGTCAAGCACAAGACAAGCGCTGACAGAAGGCGCTCTTTTGCCTTCAGAAGCGATTGGCTTGTGACCTCGAGCCGATGGCGCCTGGAGCTAGACAGTAACTCTATTTTTCGATTCCCTTTAATAAAAGCTCTGTTTGCATTTCAATATATTCCTCAAGTGTGAAAAGCTTGCGCATCGCCCAGCGACGAAAGCCCCACATCTGTCCTTGCACAAAAATATTATGAGCAACAAGCTCAATTTGCTTCTTCGGCAATTGAAGTTCTCCTTTTGCGATACAGTCCTCAATTGCTTTTTCAAACATGCCGACCATTTCTACTTCCTTATTCAGCACATATGGAAGAGCATCCTTCGAAAGAGATTTCGCCTCCTGATAAAGAACAAGAACCTCATCCTGCATTTCATCCATAACGAGGAAATAGTTATGAATTGCAAGTTTTAGGCTTTCAATACTGCCTTCTTTCGTGTTAATTGCTTGCTGGAGACGTTCCTGAACCTGGTCATAAATGCTGTCGACAACCAAATAGAGAACATCCTCTTTCTTACGAATATATTCATAAAGCGTACCGATGCTAAACCCGGCCGCTTTTGCAATCTCCCTTGTTGTCGAGCGATGAAACCCTTTTTCCTTAAAAAGAGTCACCGCTCCCTTAATCATCTGATCCCGTCGTTTCTTAATAAGCCGCTCATCCTTCACCGAAGCCGGCACATCATTCCTTCGCACTTCAGTCACCCCCTAAGAAAAGTACATGGCGCCTGTTGGGACAGGGACCTGTCCCCTTGACCCACTATTTTGTTAGCATTCGAGAGATTACGAGGCGCTGGATTTCTTGGGTGCCTTCATAGATTTGGGTGATTTTTGCATCGCGCATATAGCGCTCCACTGGGTAATCCTTTGTATAACCGTACCCGCCAAAGACTTGCACGGCTTCCGTTGTCACCTTCATCGCAGTATCCCCTGCAAATAACTTCGACATTGCCGATTCTTTCCCATATGGGAGTCCCTCTGATTCTAGCCATGCGGCTTGATAGGTTAAGAGACGAGCCGCCTCGACACTTGTTGCCATATCCGCAAGCTTGAAGCCAACGCCCTGTTGGGCCGCAATTGGTTTGCCGAACTGGACACGTTCCTTTGCATATTCTGTTGCAGCATCTAGTGCTCCTTGAGCAATTCCAACCGCTTGTGCAGCAATCCCGTTACGGCCACCGTCAAGCGTCATCATTGCAATCTTAAAGCCTTCTCCCTCTTCGCCAAGTAAGTTTTCCTTAGGGACGCGGCACTCTTCGAACATAATTTCAGTCGTCGGTGATGAACGAATTCCCATCTTCTTTTCCTTTTTCCCTACCGAGAAACCAGGGAAGTCGCTTTCGATGATAAACGCGCTCGTTCCTTTATGCTTAGAGGATGGATCTGTTAATGCAAACACAACGTAAATGTCGGCAATCCCACCATTTGTGATGAAGATTTTAGAGCCGTTTAAGACATAATGGTCGCCTTCTAATCTAGCAGTCGTTCTCATTCCACCTGCATCAGATCCTGAACCTGGTTCTGTTAAACCGTAAGCACCGATTTTTTCACCCTGTGCCATTGGACGTAAATATTTTTGCTTTTGCTCCTCACTACCAAACTTGTAAATGGGCCAGCCTGCAAGTGATGTATGGGCAGAAAGTGTTACACCTGTTGATGCACAAACTCTTGATAGCTCCTCAACCGCGATACAATATGCTAAATAGTCACTGCCAATGCCGCCATACTCCTCTGGCCACGGAATCCCGGTTAAGCCGAGCTCCGCCATTTTATCGAAAATTTCACGATCAAAGCGTTCTTCTTCATCACGCTCCGCCGCAGTTGGTGCTACTTCATTTTTGGCAAAATCACGAACCATTTTACGAATCATTTCATGCTCTTCTGATAATTTAAAGTACATTGATAGGACCTCCACTTCAATAGAATGTTAGTTTTTGTGTTTGATGTTTCGTTAAGGACATTTATGTGTCAAGGAATGGGTATTTGCGTCGTTCTATCACGGATTTGCATCGTCCGACAGATATTTGAGTCGTCTGCCAGATATTTGCGTCATCCATTACGGATTTGCGTCGTCGACCATTTATTTGCGCCTTCAACCAGGTATTTGCGTCATCCAACTAGGATTTGCGTCTTCAACCAGATATTTTTGCGCCATTCACAGCAAATGCCCCATTACAAATGCTTACTGATAACAATCCTTTGGATTTCGCTGGTGCCCTCGTATATCTCTGTAATTTTCGCATCCCGGAAGAACCGTTCAACCGGATAATCCTTTGTGTATCCATAGCCGCCATAGACCTGAATCGCTTCCGTAGTAACCTCCATCGCGGTTTTCGATGCAAACAGCTTTGCCATCGAGGATTCTTTGTCACAAGGCAAGCCTTGTTCACGCAAAAATGCTGCGCGGTAGACAAGAAGTCTTGCCGCTTCTACAGCTGTCGCCATATCTGCAAGCTTAAAGCCAACACCTTGTAAAGAAGCGATTGGTTTGCCAAATTGGTGTCGTTCTTTTGCGTATTCCACCGCGTGTTCTACAGCCGCCTCAGCAATTCCTAGAGCCTGAGCAGCAATGCCGATTCGACCGATAGTTAAATTGGCCATTGCGACCTTAAAGCCCTCACCTTCAGCACCTAAAATATTTTCAGCTGGTACCATCACATCTTCAAGTGTGATTTGAAGGGTTCGAGAACCAAGAAGGCCCATTTTATGCTCATCTTTACCGAACTCAAAGCCCGAGGTATTTTTTTCAACAATAAATGCTGTGATTCCCTTGCTGCCAGATTCAGCAGGATTTGTACGTGCAAACACAATATACACATCCGCTTCCCCACCATTTGTGACGAAGACCTTTGAACCATTCAATCGATAATGGTCACCCTGCTTCACAGCCCTTGTTTTCAAGCTTGCGGCATCTGAGCCAGCGCTGGGTTCTGTGAGACAAAAAGCCCCAAGATATTCCCCGCTCGCAAGCTTTGGAATGTATTTCTGCTTTTGCTTCTCTGTTCCGAAATATAAAATGGGGTGTGTACCGACAGAGGTATGAACGGATAAAATGACCCCGATTGTCGCACTCACCTTAGAAAGCTCATTAATTGCAATGATATAGGATGTGAAATCCATCCCGGCACCGCCATATTTTTCAGGGGTTGTAATTCCCATGAGTCCAAGTGACCCCATTTTTGACAGGATTTCTCTTGGAAACTCTCCATTTTCCATGCGATCTACAAATGGGGCGATCTCTTGTTTCGCAAAATCGCGGACCATTTTTCGCATCATATCTTGTTCTTCTGTAAAATGAAAATTCATGCTGCTTCCCTCCAAAGTGGGATCTAGATGATGTGGGTTTGTAAGAGTTGTCACTTCATTCTCACCCCTATCCTTCGTAAGTATAGAATCCTCGACCTGATTTTTTACCTAACCAACCTGCTTTCACGTATTTACGAAGCAATGGGCATGGTCTGTATTTGTCATCGCCAAAGCCTTCGTGAAGGGTTTCCATAATATAAAGACAAGTATCAAGTCCGATAAAATCCGCCAGTGTCAACGGTCCCATCGGATGATTCATTCCAAGCTTCATTACTTCGTCAATCGCTTCTTTTGTGGCCACACCTTCGTAAAGCGTGTAAATCGCTTCATTGATCATCGGCATTAAAATGCGGTTTGACACAAAGCCTGGGAAGTCATTCACTTCTACAGGAACCTTGTTTAATGTTTTTGTCATATCCTCAATGACTTGGTAAACCTCATCAGCTGTTGCTAAGCCGCGAATTATTTCTACTAATTTCATAACTGGAACAGGATTCATAAAATGCATGCCAATCACTTTTTCCGGGCGTTTTGTGGCCGCCGCAATTTCAGTAATTGGGAGAGAGGAAGTATTTGTTGCTAAAATAGCATTCTGAGGTGCAATTTCGTCTAGTTGAAAGAAAAGCTTTGTTTTGATGTCCATGTTTTCGACGGCTGCCTCAATGACGAGGTCAACATCACTTGCATTGTGTAGATCAAGTGATGGTGTAAGTCTGCCTAATGTCGCTGTCTTTTCTTCTTCACTCATTCGACCCTTATCTACTTGGCGGGTAAGATTTTTCGCAATCGTCCCAAACCCGCGGTCTAGGTATTCCTGCTTTAAATCGTGGAGCTTTACATCATAGCCGGCCATTGCGCAAACCTGTGCAATCCCTGAGCCCATTTGCCCGGCACCAATAACCATCACTTTTTGAACCTTCATCAAACATACCTCCTATGATTACCGAAATTTATACTTGAACCATGATTGCGTCGCCCTGGCCACCGCCACTACAGATAGCTGCAATCCCGATGCCACCGCCACGACGTTTTAATTCGTGAATGAGTGTAATGATAATTCTTGCCCCGCTTGCTCCGATTGGATGACCAAGTGCTACTGCCCCACCGTTAACATTGACTTTTTCAGGGTCAAGATTGGCAATTTTTCCGCTTGTTAATGCCACTGCCGCAAAAGCTTCATTAATTTCAAACAAATCAATTTCATCGACTGTTTTATCTGTTTTCTTTAATAATTCATTGATGACGAGTCCAGGAGTTTTCGGGAAATCCTTCGCTTCAACGGAAATTGCTGCATGGGCAAGAATCGTTGCAAGAGGCTCTTTTCCTTCTTGCTTTGCTCGCTCGTCACTCATAAGAACAAGCGCTGCCGCCCCGTCATTAACACCTGGCGCGTTCCCGGCTGTTATTGTACCGTCTGCATTAAATACTGACTTAAGCTTTGCTAGCTTTTCAATTGTTGTATCAGCCCGTGGTGCTTCGTCTTGGTCAACAATCGTTACTGCGCCTTTGCGCCCTTTTACTTCTACTGAGACAATTTCCTCAGCTAATTTACCTGATTCAATCGCGGCAATCACACGTTGATGACTGCGAAGCGCCCATTTATCTTGTTCCTCACGTGTAATGTCCAGTTCTGAAGCAACCTCATTACCGTAGGTACCCATATGAACACCCTGGAAGCTACATGTTAAGCCATCATGGACCATTAAGTCCTTTAAGCTTGCATCTCCCATTCGTAGTCCGGAGCGTGCTTTTGGTAAAAAGTAAGGCGCATTGCTCATTGATTCCATGCCACCGGCAACAATCACTTCTTCGTCACCAGCACGAATGATTTGATCGGCAAGTGTGACACTCCGAAGTCCTGATGCACACACTTTATTGATGGTTTCCGTTTTTACTTCCCACGGAATTCCCGCGTTTCTAGCTGCCTGACGTGAAGGAATTTGACCTTGCCCACCCTGCAAAACATTTCCAAAGATGACTTCGTCCACATTTTCGCCTTCGATCCCTGCTCGCTGTAAAGCCTCCTTGATGGCAATTCCACCAAGCTCAGATGCTGTTAATGAACTAAGACTTCCCCCTAATTTTCCAAACGGAGTACGAACACCACTGACAATAACAGTTTTTCTCATGTTTCAACCTCCTTGATTTTTTCTAATGAATCGGGTACGATTTGCGCGTTTGCGTTACCCTTTTTCTTGCAGTTATCCCGAATCGGGTACGATTCCCACGTTTGCGTTACCCTTTTTCTTGCAGCCGCCCCGAATCGGGTACGATTCTCATGTTTGCGTTACCCTTTTCATTGCGGCTACTCCGAATCGGGTACGATTCCCATGTTTGCGTTACCCTTTTCATTGCGGCTACCCCGAATCGGGAACGATTCCCGCGTTTGCGTTACCCTTTTCCTTGTGGCTACCCCGAATCGGGCACGATTCGCCAAAACATCAGTAACCGCTTACATTTTGTCGACTGAACGCTCGCTCAGGACTACCTGAAAGAAGGAGGCGTACCTATGTACACCTCTATTTCTCTTATACTATTAATAAAAATCCAATGTTTCCTATATTCCTATTTTACAACATCAATAGTGGAAGATAAATCATAAATTTCCATTAAGATGCAATTTCTTGTTGTTCGCCAACAACTGATTTTTCAAGAATTTCAGCAATATCATATGTGCCGATTTGGTCCTCGACTTCCTTCGCCTTCGTACCATCACTTAGCATTGTTAAGCAGTACGGACATCCAGAACCAATTGTCGTTGGACTAACCGCAATCGCTTGCTCCGTTCTCGCTACATTTATGCGAGTTCCTGTATCCTCTTCCATCCACATCAGACCGCCACCAGCTCCACAGCACATTCCATTTTCACGGTTACGTTCCATTTCAACGAGCTGCACACCTGGAATTTGTTTTAAAATTTCACGAGGTGGGTCATAGACGTCATTGTAGCGTCCTAAATAACAGGAATCATGCCAAGTAATCACTTCGTTCACCGCATGCTTCGGAACTAATCTTCCCTCTTTCACAAGGTCATACAATAGCTCTGTATGGTGGAAGACCTCGACACCTTCAAGACCCAGATCTGGGTATTCATTTTTGAAAATATTGTAGGCGTGTGGGTCGATTGTGACAATCTTCTTTACTTCTGCCTTTTCAAATTCGGCAATATTGTTTGTCGCAAGCTCCTGAAATAAAAATTCGTTTCCAAGACGGCGTGGTGTGTCACCAGAGTTTTTCTCCTTGTTTCCTAAGATCGCAAACTTCACTCCTGCTTCATTCATCAGCTTCGCAAAAGAAAGCGCGATTTTTTGGCTACGGTTATCAAATGCCCCCATAGAACCGACCCAGAAAAGGTATTCGAACTCTTCGCCTGCTTTTTTCATTTCTTTAACAGTTGGGACATGAACATCGTCACGGACTTCACGCCAGTTTTCTTTTTCCTTTCGGTTAAGGCCCCATGGATTTCCTTGACGCTCAATATTCGTCATCGCACGCTGTGCATCTGCATCCATTTTTCCTTCAGTAAGTACTAAATAACGACGTAAATCAATGATTTTATCGACATGCTCGTTCATAACCGGACATTGGTCTTCACAATTTCGACAAGTTGTACATGCCCAAATTTCTTCTTCTGTGATGACGTCACCAATTAAGCTTGGGCTATAAGCTAAATCAGTCGTTGCTGCTGTTTCATTTACACCCTGGCTAGCGGACGCAAGTGCTAACTGATTTCCCTTTGTATGATTGAATGCAACAGCTGGTACCCATGGTACACGTGATGTTACGACCGCACCTGTTTCAGTTAGGTGATCACGTAATTTCACGATTAAATCCATTGGTGAGAGCATTTTTCCAGTACCTGTTGCCGGACACATATTTGTACAGCGACCACATTCTACACATGCATAGAGATCGACTAATTGTGTTTGCTTGAAGTCTTCAATTTTCCCAACACCAAAGGTTTCTTGTGTTTCATCCTCAAAATCAATTTTTTCAAGCTTTCCTGGGCTAGTTTGTCTGCTCAAATAAACATTTGCCGGTCCAGCTATTAAGTGAGCATGCTTGGATTGCGGCACGTAGACGAGGAAGCTTAACAGGAAGATTAAGTGAATCCACCATGAGATATAAAATAGGACAATTGCAGCTGTTTTATTTAGCCCACCTAAAGCAAGTGAAATCACGGACGCAATTGGCTCGCTCCATGATGGTTCATGACCATGCCAAACGATTCCTGCACCGTTTCCAAGTAAAACGGATAGCATCAAGCCACCAATAAATAAAAGAACAAGTCCTGATTTAAATCCTCTTTTTAGACGAACAAGCTTTTCCACATAACGGCGGTGGAATGCC
Source organism: Bacillus sp. JJ1566 (assembly GCF_036962685.1). Taxonomy (NCBI): domain Bacteria; kingdom Bacillati; phylum Bacillota; class Bacilli; order Caryophanales; family Bacillaceae; genus Bacillus; species Bacillus sp. JJ1566. The sequence continues at coordinate 53,737 of NZ_JBALOP010000001.1, forward strand.
CATACGACGGCAACTAAAATCATAAATGTAACGATTTCTTGGAAAAACGTAAAGCCTGGATATAATGGTCCCAGTGGAAGATGAGAGCCCGGCTTTAAGCCCTTCCAAATAAAATCAATCGCGCCAAATTGGACAAGAAGAAATCCGTAGAAGAACATGACGTGAATGGCTCCACTCTTTTTATCCTTTAAAAGCTTCTTCTGGCCGAATACGTTAATCCAAATCCGCTCAAGGCGCTCCTTTACTTTCCCGTCAAACTCAACTTTTTTGCCAAGCTTGATATAGGCAACTCTTGTCTTAATAAGGTAAACAAAAAGATAAATGGCGTAAGCGGTTACAGATAGAAACGCAACAAGATTAATAACCAAGAGGATATCCATGTTTAAACTCCTTCCTTAAGTTGTACTTTAATTAATTTTCTGACTATATAGTTCATATCTCAATTATATAATGAATGAGCATTCAGTCAACATTTTTCTTTTGAAATCTCAAATAATCATTCTAATTTTCGCGTAAACTAAGTGGACGCCGTTATAGGAGGGGTAAATTTGCTAAGGATTTTAATTTGGATCGTCCTAATTACCATTATTCTATTACTGTTACTCCGCCTTGATTACAGTCTCGGAAGAAAAAGTCACTTAAAAAAACAAGTGAACGATGAGTTTCCATTGCGTAACAGTGATATTTCCCTTTATGACACAGGGGAAACACTTTTCTCAGACCTTTTTAAAGACATTCAAAATGCATCCGAACATGTCCATGTCGAATTTTATATTTTGAAGGACGATGACATCAGCAAGGATTTTGTTTCCCTTTTAAAGAAAAAAGCGGAGCAAGGTGTCAAAGTACGATTGCTTTTGGATTGGGTTGGCGCCCACAATGTCACGAAGGAAATGGAAAAAGACCTAACCCGTTCAGGCGTTTCGTTCGCCTACAGCAATAAACCTAACTTTCCCTATTATTTTTACAAACTCAATCAACGTAACCACCGGAAGATTACGGTCATTGATGGAAAAACGGGGTATATGGGCGGCTTCAATATCGGAAAAGAATATCTCGGCGAGGACCCGAAATTTGGTTTTTGGCGAGATTATCATTTGAAGCTGACTGGTGAAGGGGTCGCAGACTTGCAGACACAGTTTTTGGAGGATTGGTATAATTCGACAGAGGAATCCATTGAAAATCGCATTGCATACTTTCCACCGCTTCCTAAAGGAAAGTCACAAGCAAGGTTCATTGCAAGAAATGGCGCCTATCTTGAGGACGATTTTGTCGGTATGATCAAGCAGGCCAAAAAAGAGATCATCATTGGATCTCCTTATTTTGTGCTAAGCGATCGACTCAAACAGGAATTGATTGCCGCTGCAAAACGCAATGTAAAGATTCGTGTCCTTTTACCCAAAAAACCGGATCATCCTTTTGTAAAAGAAGCCGCCATTCCATTTATAGACGAGCTTTCAAAGGTTGGCATTCAGTTCAATATGTATACGAGGGGTTTTTACCACGCAAAGGTGATTTGTATCGATGACACGCTCTGCGACATCGGTACCGCCAATTTTGATAAAAGAAGCCTGTATTCGAATTATGAAATCAATTGTTATATCCATGACAAGGAAGTAATTAAAGAAATTAAAAAGGTCGTGGAGGAAGATTTTACGACATCAAATCAGCTTACACGTGACCGTATCAACGAATTGAAGTCGGAGAAAAAGTACAAAATTAAAATAGCAACCTGGATTTCACACTTTTTATAGGGATGGGCGTGGAATACTATCACTATTTCGGAAATACTGTCACTATTCCAGATTTACTGTCACTAACCAAAAAATACTGTCACTATCCCAAATTTACTGTCACTATCTGAAAAATACTACCACTAACAAATAAGAGCACCCGCAGCACGGGTGCCTTTTATTTTGGTCCAAACTGAATGAGTGGCACAATCCATTGGAATAATTTAAATCCTAAGTAAACACCAACTATGCCAGTAACCCCTGCAAGTGCTGGTGGCGCTGGGATTGGCAATTTTAATACAGCAAATAAAAATCCGACAATTATTCCCGTAAGTAGTGCTAAGATAACCTCTTTCATTTGCAGAATCCTCCCCTTTTTTATCATTATTCCCGACAAAAAGGCCCTCTACTCAAGAGAGGGCCAAAACAAAGAGATTACATTTTTTCAGGTGCAGATACACCGATTAATTTTAATGAATTTTGTAATGTGAGTTGGACTGCTTTCATTAATGCAAGACGAGCTTTTGTTTTTTCAAGATTGTCTTGATCAAGCACTTTTTCTGCATTGTAAAAACTATGAAGAGCAGCTGCTAATTCATTAATATAATTTGTGATGCGATGTGGAATTCGCTTTTCTGCTGCTTCCGTTACAGCAGCAGGGAACTCACCAAGCTTCTTCAATAGATCTATTTCTTTTTCAGAGTTGATGTTCTCTAGCGCATAATTACCGTCTAATGCAATATTCATTTCATCACCGGAACGAAGCATGCTGCAAATACGAGCATGTGCATACTGCGCATAATACACAGGATTCTCATTTGATTGGGACACTGCTAAATCAAGGTCAAAATCAAGATGTGTATCAGAGCTTCTCATTGCAAAGAAGTAACGAACGGCATCCAGACCAACCTCTTCGATCAAGTCACGCATCGTAACAGCCTTACCTGTACGCTTACTCATCTTCATTTTTTCACCATTTTTAAACAGGTGAACAAGCTGAATGATTTCAACCTCAAGCGTATCCTCTTCATAGCCTAACGCCTGAATCGCAGCCTTCATACGTGGGATATAGCCATGATGATCTGCACCCCATACATTGATTAATTTTTCGAAGCCACGCTCAAGCTTGTCCTGATGGTACGCAATATCTGGTGTTAAATACGTATAAGACCCGTCATTTTTAATTAAAACACGGTCTTTGTCGTCTCCATATGTAGTGGAACGGAACCAAGTAGCGCCATCCTCTTCATAAATATGACCAGCACTACGCAACGCTTCAAGAGCTCGGTCAATTTTTCCATTATGGTAAAGAGACGTTTCTGAATACCATACATCAAAACGAACACGATACTCCTCTAAATCCTTTTGAAGCTTTGCCATTTCGTATTTCAAGCCATATTCACGGAAAAAGTCGAAGCGTTCTTGTTCATCGACAGTTACATATTTATCGCCAAATTCCTCAGCAAGTCGCTTACCAATCCCAACGATATCTTGTCCATGGTAGCCATCCTCTGGCATCTGGGCATCCTTACCAAGTGCCTGCATGTAACGAGCTTCAACGGATTTCGCCAAGTTATTAATCTGGTTTCCAGCATCATTGATATAGTACTCACGCGATACATCATAGCCCGCTTTGTCTAAAATATTACTTAACGAATCACCAACGGCAGCCCCTCGAGCATGTCCAAGGTGTAGATCCCCAGTTGGGTTTGCTGAAACAAATTCCACCTGAACCTTTTGTCTATTTCCAACAGTCGTTTCACCGTATGCCTCTCCCGCTGTTAAGATCGCTGGGATTAAATCAGTCAAATAGGAATTGTTCATATAAAAATTGATAAACCCTGGGCCTGCGATTTCAATTTTTTCAATTGAAGCTTTTGATTTATCGAAGTTCGCCACAAGGTCTTCAGCAATCATTCGTGGTGCTTTTTTCGCCACACGCGCTAGCTGCATCGCCATATTTGTCGCATAGTCCCCGTGCGCTTTATCCTTTGGAAGCTCTAGCACAGCCTCAGGAATCTGTTCTTCCGAAGCTAGTCCAGCTTTTATAACTGCGTCTTTAATTTCCGCTTTTAAGCGTTCTTTTACTTGTTCAACAACATTCATCTAGTTTCGCTCCTTAAATGTAATGGTTATTTTATGTAATCCTGACTTTTCACCGTGAAGTGAAAGCTCATATGCTAAGAATAACGTCCCTTTTTGAGAGTTTTTATACCATTTGTATTCGATATTATTCGTTTTTACTGTAAGGTCAAAGTTTCCGACCTGGTTTTGAAAAGAACCATTTGTGGTTTCATTTTTTCGGTAGACCTGCCTCATTTTCACAATACCCGAACGAAGAATGAGAACCTCTTTTTCCGAAATTTTGATTACCGTTTTAACCGTCCCTGCTTCTTGCTTTTCATCAAATTGCAAGTATGTGTTATTACCCTTTAAGTAGTATAGACCATTTGCATGAAAAGCAACATTTTCTTTTCGCGGGCCATCTTTAATTTCTGTTACAAATTTGAGATCAATAGGTGTTCCTTCTTGACTCATTTTCACACATCCCTATAAATCATTAACTTTACTAGTATACGGCATTTTGTGAAGTGATTTCAAATTAAAAAAGAAAACTCGGCGAATGCCGAGTAGGGGGTGAGTTTGATAGAGGTATTATTGCTTTGTAACTTTGATATTCAAGAAGATATTGATGGCAAAAAGGATGATCGCGAGGGTTGTAACTGTACCTCCAATCGCAATGGCAGGCTCAACAGCCGGATTACCGAGCAATAGCATCGTGAGCCCAATCATCATGACCGGCAAACCGATATTATGAAGCCAAAAGTGGACCTTTCCAAGCTTTGATTCTCCCGCCTGCGGGAATAAGTAGTAGACGATTCCTGCAAGCCCCATAGATGCCCAGCCGAGTAAGTTAATATGAACATGGACTCCTGTAAGTGTGTACGTGTGTGACATCGACATTCCCATCCCGATAAGAACTCCAATGACAAAATACACTGCCGCCATTTTCAAAAAGCGTACCCCAACCATTGAAACCCCTCCCTTTTTCAGGTAAAAACCTAGTTCAAATGTAGTATATTCACCACATACAAAAGAATTGTCACAATTGCAAAATATATTTTATATAAGGTTTTTGGCCATGCAAAAATAAAACAGGCAAGCTTCAAATGCCTGCCCGTTTCTTATTTTAATGTTTTACTTGGTAACCTAGTTTTTCAATGGTCTCTGCGATTTGCTCTTTTGTAACTCGGCCAGAATCAAATGTAGTCTTTACTTTACTTGAGTTAAATAATACTCTTGCTTCTTCTACACCTTCCATTTTTCCAACCTTTGATTCGATCTTTTTAATACAAGATGGACAAGTAAGTGGTTCTAATTGTAATTTAATGGTTTCCATTTTAATCTCTCCTTTTTTCTTTTTCTATTATTATTGTAAGATGTTTTTTCATGTAGTTCTTTGACCTGGGTCAAATTTAGGCAGTTGCTACATGTAATGCATGTTCTTTCTTCATTGTTTTGCGGTTGTAGCCCATTAATCTCATGGCGTTCAGAATAACAAGAAGGACGCTCGCTTCATGAATGAACATTCCAGATGCGAGGTGGACCGTTCCCATGAGGACCCCGACTAGAAGGACGAAGGCAATTCCAACTGCAAAGAAAGTGTTTTGCTTCATGTTGCGGATGGTTGCTTTTGATAATGAGTAAGCATGTGAGAATTGCATGAGCTTATCTGCCATTAAGACGACATCTGCTGTCTCCATCGAAATATCCGTACCACCTTCACCCATTGCGAGTCCGATATCTGCAGTTGCGATTGCTGGAGCGTCGTTGATCCCGTCTCCTGCCATTGCCACTACATGACCTTCTGCCTTTAATTTTTTCACGTATTCTACTTTATCTTCTGGTAGTAACTCTGCATGAAATTCATCCAGTCCTAAAGTGGACGCGACAAGTTCAGCAGTATGTTTGTTATCACCAGTCAACATCACGATCTTCTTAATCCCATTTTTTCGCATTTGGGTTAGTGCTCTTTGCGCATCTTCACGAATTTGGTCTGCAATCGAGAAAATTCCGGCGATTTTTCCATCGACACTAGCGAAGATTGCAGTGTTACCCGCTTTTTCTCGATCGATTGCATAGGCCCCGACGTTTTGCGGAACTTCAATACCTTCTGCATCCATCAGTTTCCGATTCCCAATCGCAAGTACATGACCTGCCACTTTTGTCCGGATCCCATTTCCTTTAATGACTTCTCCGTCTTCTGGTTCAATCTCTAAAGCTAGTTTTCTTGCTTTTGCTTCTTTTACAATTGTTTGTCCTAGATGGTGCTCGGAAATGGTTTCCGCTTGGGCAACGAGCTGCAATAATTCATTTGTTTCGAAGCTGCCAAAGGTCTTAATATCTGTTACTTCCGGTTTCCCCTTCGTCAATGTTCCTGTTTTATCGAAAACGAGCGTGTCTACCTTTGAAAAGATATCCATGACTTCTCCACCTTTTACTAAGACACCATTTTTCGCTCCATTTCCGATTCCAGCAACGTTCGATACTGGGGCTCCAATCACAAGTGCACCAGGGCAAGCAATGACAAGGAATGTAATTGCGATATGGAGATCTCTAGTAAATAGATAGACAAGAACAGATAAAACAACGACAGCTGGTGTGTATATATTTGCGAATTTATTCAGGAATTTCTCTGTTTTTGATTTAGATTCCTGTGCTTCCTCCACAAGTTCAATAATTTTCGCAAAAGTCGTATCGTCACCAACTTTTTCTGCAATCATTTCGATATAGCCGTTATCCACGATGGTACCACTGAATACTTTGTCTTCTATCTTCTTTGATGCGGGTACAGATTCACCGGTCACTGCTGCTTCATTTAAAGAAGCTTGACCTGAAACGATTGTGCCATCGACCGGAACCTTTCCGCCAGAGCGGATAATAACACGGTCCCCAACAAGAACATCTTCGATTGGTACCGTAATTTGGCTGCCGTCTCGAACAACAACTGCTTCCTGTGGCGCCATTTCTACAAGGTCTTTTAGCGAAGAACGTGTTTTTTCCAACGTACTTGCTTCTAAATAATCACCGAATAAAAATAGGAAGGTAACGACTGCCGATTCGACAAATTCACCGATAAACAAAGCACCAATAACAGCGATTGTGACAAGCAGTTCAATGCTGAATGCCTTCATTTTTAATGCTTGAAATGCTTTAATGAAGATAGGGATTCCCGCGATGATCGTCACAATGATGAGTGAAGCTGATTTTAAAAGATCATATCCTGTCAAATGAAAAATCAATGCGAGAACGAGCAAGGCTCCCGAGATGGCTGTTATTTTCGTTTTTTGTTGATTAATCAAATTGATCATTTTGATATCCTCCCCTTTCTTTCTATATCTTTATGATAAAGGGAAGTTGAGATAAATAATTTGACCTCGGTCAAAATTGACTTTTTAGTCAACAAAAAAAGGGTCATGGACTCTTTTTGAATCCATGACCCTTTGTATTATTTTTGAATCCACCCTAAAATCATCTCACGAATCAACTTACTTGCTGTATTCGCAGTTTGTTCAGACACATCATAGATTGGCGCAACCTCTACCAAGTCTGATCCAACCACACGAATATCGGATTTTGCAATCTCGTGAATGGCCCCTAACAATTCCTTCGACGTAATTCCACCCGCATCCACTGTACCTGTTCCTGGTGCATGTGCCGGATCCAATACATCAATATCAATCGTTACATATACAGGACGACCCGCTAGCTTCGGAAGTATTTTTTTCAGTGGCTCGAGTACTTCAAATTTTGAAATATGCATGCCGTTTTCCTTCGCCCATTGGAACTCTTCCTTCATTCCTGAACGAATTCCGAATGAAAAGACATTCTCCGGTCCAATCAATTCTGCGATTTTACGAATCGGTGTGGAGTGAGAAAGCGCCTCTCCCTCGTAGTTCTCACGCAAATCGGTATGAGCATCCATATGGATAATCGCAAGATCTGGGTATTTCTTATAAACCGCCTTCATCACCGGCCAGGATACAAGATGCTCGCCACCCATGCCAAGTGGATATTTCCCTGCCGCCAATACTTGATCCACAAAATCCTCAATCATATCAAGGCTACGCTGTGGATTTCCAAATGGTAGCGGAATATCGCCAGCATCATAATATTTCACTTCATCTAGCTCTTTATCAAGATATGGACTATATTCCTCAAGTCCAATCGATACCTCACGAATTCGGCTAGGGCCAAAACGTGAACCTGGACGGTAGCTAACTGTCCAGTCCATTGGCATGCCATAAATGACGGCTTCGCTCTCTTCAAAATTCGGATGGCTTTTGATAAACACATTTCCTGAATAAGCTTCATCAAATCTCATCGAAAATCCCCCATTACTTCGTTAAGTCGGCTACAAACTTCGGTAGCACAAACGCTGCTTTATGGATTTCTTTTGTGTAGTATTTTGTCTCCAACTCATGGAAGCGATCGTCACTTACTTCAAGTGGATCATATTTTTTCGAACCGATTGTGAATGTCCAAAGACCACTTGGGTATGTTGGGATGTTCGCGATATAAAGGCGAGTGATTGTGAAAATTTCTTTCACATCACGCTGCACGTTACGGATTAAGTCTGGTGTGAACCAAGGGTTGTCTGTTTGCGCAACAAATACACCGTCTTCTTTTAACGCCTTTGAAATTCCTGCATAAAAGCCTTTTGTAAACAGATTTACTGCTGGACCTACAGGTTCAGTGGAGTCAACCAAGATGACGTCATACTCATTTTCACTTTCCGCAATATGCATAAATCCATCGCCAACCTTCACGTCGACACGTGGGTCTTCAAGCTTGCCTGCAATTTCAGGCAAGTATTTCTTTGAGTACTCAATTACTTTTCCATCGATATCCACTAAAGTTGCTTTTTTCACATATGGATGCTTTAGCACTTCACGGATTACTCCGCCGTCTCCGCCACCGACAACTAGTACGTTTTCAGGATTTGGGTGTGTAAATAACGGCACATGCGCAACCATTTCATGATATACGAACTCGTCCACTTGAGTGGTCATTACCATACCATCAAGAACGAGCATGTTGCCGAATTCCTCAGTCTCGATCATATCAAGCTTTTGAAACTCCGTTTGTTCTGTATGTAAGGTTTGTTTAATTTTTGCTGTGATACCAAAGCTTTTTGTTTGTTTCTCCGTAAACCATAATTCCATGTTCATAACATCCTTTCGATTGAAAAATTCAGGGATTCTATCCCTTTATCGTTCCCAATTCCTTCAAAAAAATTGATGTTTTTGCCGTGTTTTGAGTTCAGGCAATGTTGATGGATTTGCCTTGGCGTCGATACCAAGTCGCATACTTCCGCTGTCTAGCTGTGGCGACTAGAAACTCGAGAAACTTCAACTCCTCCTACAGAAGCAAAGACCGCTTCTTAGTCGAAGTCTCCGACACACAGGAAGTGCTAGTGCCGACTTCGCCACAGGACGTGGCGTCTTAGTCGGCCAGTTTTCTCGTTTCTAATCAAGTCGCCTCCGCTTTTCTATCTCAACTCAAAAAAGTATAGATGAATCCAGCGAAAATGCAAGAAATTTTTTCACTTTTTAGCAAATAAATGTTTAAAACAAAGGAAATCTTTTCATACTGATTGATATATGCCTGAGATAGACGGATTTATAAAGAGAAAAAGAGAGAGGTGAACCTTAGTGGAGCTTATTACAAATGATCGGTTAAAAACTGCGCTCAAAATTTTACGTGCATGTCTTTTCATAGGCTTAATCGGCTGTGCCCTTGTGACAGTCGGTATTTTAGGCGTACTTTCCTATGCAAAAACACAAGGGGCACCTCCTCTTGCGGTTCCTCTCTCGACCTTATTCTACGCCGAGGATGGAACTTTAATCGGAGAAGAACGTCATCAGGGTGAAACCCGCTATTGGGTATCACTTGATGATATGTCCGAGGCTGTTGTTGATGCGACGGTATCAATCGAGGACAGGAACTTTTTTGACCATCATGGCTTTGATTACAAACGGATTGGTGGAGCCATTATCGCCGACATTAAAGCAATGGCAAAGGTTCAAGGTGCAAGCACGATTACCCAGCAATATGCCCGAAACCTGTTTTTAGAGCATGAAAAAACGTGGAATCGAAAACTCACCGAGGCCCTTTATACAATCCGCCTGGAGCTTAATTATTCTAAAAAGGAAATTCTAGAAGGTTATTTAAATACTATCTATTATGGACATGGCGTTTACGGAATTGAAGCTGCAGCTAATTACTATTTCGGAAAAAGAGCGAGTGAGCTTTCACTTGCAGAAGCTTCAATGCTCGCTGGGATTCCAAAGGGTCCGACACATTACTCACCATTAGTAAATGAGGAAAAAGCAAAACAGCGTCAAAACGTCGTCCTCAACTCGATGGTAGTGAAGGGTGTCATTTCGAAAAAAACAGCTGAACAAGCACATAAAGAGAAACTAACCTTTACCGGCAATAAGGCCGTTGGGCGAGAGGATATTGCGCCATATTTCCAGGATATCGTAAAAAAGGAGCTTCACTCAAAATTGAAGCTTGACCAAAACATGATTGAAACAAGCGGCTTACGTGTCTACACGACATTAAACTCAGACCTGCAAAAAATGGCTGAAGAAAAAGCCGAAAATTTTATTAAAGAAGATTCCAAGATTCAGCTTGGATTTGTTGCAATGGATCCGAAAAATGGTGAAGTGCGGGCATTAATTGGCGGGCGAGATTTCGAGGAAAGTCCATTTAATCGAGCGACACAGGCGAAACGTCAACCTGGATCAACGTTTAAACCATTTTTATATTACGCAGCACTTGAAAAAGGCTATACACCGTCAACACAAATTCGTAGCGAGCTCACTACGTTTTCGTATGACAACAATCGCTCAACATATACACCGCGAAATTATAAAAATTATTATGCCAATGACTCAATTACATTAGCTCAGGCAATTGCCTTATCGGATAATGTCTACGCAGTGAAGACGCACCTCTTCCTTGGAGACGGTGAACTGGTGGAGACTGCGAAAAGGCTTGGGGTCACAAGCAAGCTGAAGGATGTGCCTTCCCTTGCGTTAGGAACTTCTGGAGTAAGTGTACTTGAAATGGTTAATGCCTACGCTACCCTTGATAACGGGGGAACTCGTCATAAGCCGATTTTTATCACTAGAGTTGAAAATTACAAGGGTGAGGTTATCTATGAAAACACACCCAAACCTAAAAAGGTACTTGATGAGGACCTCGCATTTGTGACAACACAGCTAATGACAGGAATGTTTGACGATAAATTAAATGATTATACGGCTGTAACAGGAACAAATATTAGCGATAAATTGACCCGCTTTTACGCTGGGAAATCAGGTTCAACTGATACGGATAGCTGGATGATTGGATACTCTCCACAGCTTGTTGCTGGTATTTGGACTGGATATGATGAAAACGAACAACTTACGATCGTTGCGGAAAAGCAAATTGCAAAAAATATTTGGGCCGGGTTCATGGAGGAAGCCCATCAGGATATAGCGCCAACCCCATTTAAACCGACAGAGGGTGTTGTCGGGGTGTATGTAAATCCTGATACCGGCTTGCTTCCAACAAAGGATTGCCCTGTTTCCAGGCTGACCTTTTATAAAAAAGGTACAGAGCCAACGGAATATTGTTCAAAGAATGTAGATGATGTGAACAAGGAAAAACCTAAGAAAGACGAAGAAAAAGAGAAGAAAGGCTTCTTTAAGCGAATGTTTGATTGGTTTTAATGGTCGGAACCGGGTTCTTTGTCCGCTGGGACAGAGGGACAGGTCCCTCGTCCCAGGGGGAGCTATGTTAGTGGCTTATGAAGGACTTTTCAAGCGTGGTTTTCTCTCATTATGGTCTTCATAACGCCAATGAAGGACTTTTCGAATGTGATTATCGCTCATAATGGTCTTCATCAGTCATTTTAAGCGATTGGTGTCCAATATTGTTGTACTACCATACAGATATAAGCACAATTGGTTCGGTTCATAGCTAGAAAACAAAAAACGAAACCCCCAGGCTGTGTAGGTCCTGGGGGTTTCTATGTCCTAGTTTCAATGTGTGTACATTGTAAATTTAGTGTACTTTATTTTATTAAAAAAGCTCAAGCTTTAATGCGTTTGTTCACCGAAATGTCACAATTACAAAAGCCTTATTCTACCTTTAGCCCCTCTTTTAACTCATTACCAGAGTTATCCCACATTTCTTTGTTGTGGTTAATTAAAAAGTTAGACAACAGCTTTTTTGATTTGTCATCCATTAAATCAACCATGATATGACGCTTTAATGATTTATCCATTTTGTTTACATGCTCTGGTAACGATTTGTAGCCGCGGCGAATCGAACGGTCAACTGTCATGTAACAAGCCGTTACACCTGCGTAATAAGGTCCCACTTCCTTGCGGTCAATTGTTACCCAGACCAGCCAAAATGGCTTTCCGTTAGGAACATCTTCTTGATTCGGCAAAAACTTAATCCCTTTTTCAACAACGCTTCTCGCATGCATCGCTCCAACATCAACGAAAACATCTTCATCGTCTATATCAATGAATACAGGCGAAATATTTTCGAGACTAAGTGCCCCAATCCCATATCCTTTGTGACCATCTGTTGGATCATTTTTAATGATATTAAAAGCAACCTTTTTCTTTTGTTGATCCACCATACATCCACCTTTCCCTTTTACTCATTACCAACTATTTTATCATATGAGTGCCTAATATTATAATTGAAGGATTGGCCGGAAAATCGCAACCAAGATATCCGTGACGGCGTAGACTCCACCATATAGTAACGGATATAAAAACCGATCCCCAAGCGGCGTAATGACTAATACTAAAAAGAGCACAATTCCAAGGCCCTCATACTGTGTCAATCTCGGACGAATCCGCGCTGGCACAAGGTCCTCAATGATACGATAGCCATCAAGCGGCGGAAACGGCAGTAGGTTGAATATGAACAACACAAGGTTTAACCGGACAAATAGATTAAAGAACGTTTCAAAACTTTCCCCTACGGCCTCTGGAATGACCGCAAACACGCCTACCCGAATAAGAATAATATAAATAAGCAATGCTAGTGCTGCAACGACCAGGTTACTTAAGGGGCCTGCAACCGAAACAAGGATTCCTGCAAGCCTTGGCTTTTTAAAATGAAACCGATTCACCGGCACAGGACGCGCCCAACCAAACCCCGCAAGGAAAATCAGAATCGTCCCAAATGGATCTAAATGTGCAATTGGGTTTAACGTTAATCTCCCCTGCCGTTTTGCCGTGTCATCGCCAAACTTGTAAGCCACATAGGCATGCGCAAATTCATGCACCGTAAAAGCAACTAGTAATGTAATCACCACATATGGTATTAAAGATAAATCAAATGCTAAAAACCTACTTAATTGTTCCACCAAATTTCTCCTTTTTCTAGAAAAGTTACTATTTTCAGTATACAATACATTTAAACCATTGTTCAAAAAGGAGGATGAAGAGGACCAAGAATTTCAAGGCGGTGCAGCTTTGAGTACCGGAGCGTATGCAGTTAATACGTGAGGAACGGAGAAGCAAGCCAACGCAGAAATTCGATGTGTCATATTCATCCGACTTTTTTGACTTCCTTTAATGCTTTAGAAAACACAGATTGGAGAGATTAATTGTGCCATACGTAACAGTTAAAATGCTAGAAGGACGTACTGAAGAACAAAAAAAGGCGCTCGTTGAAAAAGTAACAGCAGCTGTATCTGAAACAACTGGAGCTTCTGAAGAGAAAATCGTTGTCTTCATTGAAGAAATGACAAAAAATCATTATGCTGTAGCCGGTAAACGTTTGAGTGACCAAGAATAAAAATTGTTGTAACCCGTGGTGAATGAACTGCGGGTTTTGCTTTAATCTAAAAAATTTATGTTCAATTCATAACAACATTTTTATATAATACAGTAAAAGAATTCATAAGAAGCCGAGGGGATACATAAAGTGGAAAACTTTTATCTGTTTGTGTTTATGTGTATTTTACTCATTATTTTGCCTGGCCCCGATACTGCTATTGCTACAAAAAACACTCTTACTGTTGGGAAAGCCGGGGGGCTTAAAACAGCTTTTGGGACCTGTTGCGCCCTGCTTATCCACACTTCTGCTGCTGTATTTGGACTATCAGCCATCATTGTAAAGTCAGCAGTATTATTTTCTATCTTTAAATACGTTGGTGCTATTTATCTAATTTATCTGGGAGTAAAGACATTATGGTCGTTGCGGAAAAAGGAAGTAGCCGCAAGCGTGGAGATGAATACAGTAAGCAAGTTTGAAAACACTACTTGCTTTAAGCAAGGCTTCCTAACCAATCTTCTAAATCCAAAAGTTGCTGTCTTCTTCTTAACCTTTTTACCTCAATTCGTGGATTCTGGAAGCAATACCTTTCTACCGTTTCTTTTAATGGGGTTCACCTATACTGTATTGACAGCCATATGGTTTTTCCTTTATGTCTATTTAATTAATCAAATTAGTACGTTTATGAAAAAACCGAAAGCTCAAAATATGATTGAAGGAATCACAGGTACTATTCTGATCGGCTTTGGAATAAAACTAGCCCTAGAAAAAGCTCATTAATTCTAAAGGAGGATTGATTGACAATCCTCCTTTTTTAAACCCTTATTGAACCTCGGAACCCTCTAGCAGCATAGTAAGAATCTGCCCCATTATGATACGTAAAGACAGTGTCATAACGACGATCACAAAAGATGGCCCCGGCAAGCTTTCTAATTGTAGCCGGTGTTTGCACCCAACTTGATGTTTTCAAATCAAATTGGTCAAGCTCCTGCAGCGTCCGATATTGCTCTTCCGTTAACATTTCAATACCCATGTCAGTTGCCATATCGATCGCACTATTTTCCGGCTTATGTTTTTTCCTGGATTCTAATGCTTCACGGTCATAACAAACACTTCTGCGACCTTTAGGGCTTTCTGCTGAACAATCAGCAAATATGTATTCTTCCTTCTTTTCATCGTGCCCCACAACATCTGGTTCACCGCAGGTTCTTTCCATTTCATTGAGCGACCATAGTTTATCAGGGTTCGCCTCCAGCTTTGCTTCGACTTTTTCCCATTTTAGCCCTTTGTGGCGATGCATGTTTTTTTCAAACCGGGCCTTCAATACTTTGAATAATTCTTCACGCTGAACTTGCGGCAACTCTTTAATCACATTCATTTCCTCCTAATTATTTTACTCATTAATAGAATTGAATATCATTCTGAATAAACTTCTGTTGTATTTTATTGAGTTCTTGAACGTATCGTTTATTAATTTCTAGTATTCCTTCATTACCATTTTCGAAAAATAAATGTATCCTTTTAACGGGTTCCTGGGTTTCGTTTATATAGACTGCCTCTTTAATTTGATCCCATTTGTTATACTTTCGGACATTGATTCGATAAATATAATCTCATTATTTGAGATAAGCGTATAGTTTCCAAAACCAGCGTAATAACCCATTCCAATCGAGCATACCAAAAATAATATCCCGATATAATTCCATCCTTTATTTTCAACTATCATACCAATACAAAACAAAATAAAAAAGCCTACAGCAATAAACATCAAGATACTTGAAATGAAAGGCGTTAAAACCAAAAAGGTGTCACCGTGTTTGAAGAAAAAGTGGTGAATGAAGTTAGGACCTATAAATCCAAATATAACACCGATGATGATGCTGATTATCAATAGTACTACCCAATAAGCTTTATCAATTCTTTGAAGCAATCTCACACGCCCCCCCCTATTTATTACTATTTACGAATAATTATCAGGAAAAGTTTCATTTTTCTAAAAACATTACCATCTTATTTATTGGGAACAATACTTCCTGAGGTGGTTCAAATGTTAAAAAATGTTTTGCTACATATCCTTATTTTTCAACTAATCTCAATAAATGTGATGGCCGAAACTAATCAGCAAATACAAATATACGATATAAATCAGGACATTGTTATAAAACATTTACAGTTAAACACAGATATACAACATGAGGCTGAGAATTTTCTTAAAGATATAACGGGTGTGTATGCTAAATACAATCCGATTCCGAAAACAGGCTCTATGATAAGAATCCCTTTAGAACCAAATATAATGGTGAGAAACCGATGGTTTGATGACCTTGTTGATGAAGTGACAATTATTTTTACCGATCACGAAAAACCATATTTTATGATGTTTGACGATGAAAACAAACCATATTTTTTAACATTTGAAGGTGACACGGTAAAACTCCTGACGTTATTGAACTTTAAATAAATATGTCTTGCAGTCTACATCAGGAACGAATATTATAGAAAAGGATTTTTAAATTGTTCGCCTTTTGGAGGTACACAGACTATGTTTAAATTATCAGAGCTTAATACAAGTGTAAGAAAGGAAGTTCTTGCAGGGATTACGACCTTTTTAACAATGGTGTATGTTGTTGTCGTAAACCCCGTAATCTTATCCGATGCTGGTGTTCCGTTTGAGCAGGTATTTTTAGCAACGATTATCGCAACGGTTGTTGGAACACTTTGGATGGCACTATTTGCAAATTATCCTATTGCAATCGCACCAGGAATGGGCTTAAATGCCTTTTTTGCATATTCGGTTGTTGGAGCAAATGAAAATATCACTTACCAAACCGCATTTGCCGCTGTCTTTGTGGCTGGTATCATTTTTGTGATTTTATCGTTAACGCCGTTTCGGGAAAAGTTAATTGAAGCAATTCCACCAAATCTTAAGCATGGAATCACCGCAGGAATTGGCTTATTTATTGCATTTATTGGCCTGCGGCTTACCGGAATTATTACAGCACACCCAACAAATTTAGTGACCCTAGGTGATTTACATTCACCACCGGTCCTTTTAGCACTAGCTGGATTAGCGATTACCCTGGTTCTTATGTCACGTAACATAAATGGTGCCTTATTTTTTGGAATGATCATCACTGCCCTTATTGCTTACTTCACTGGACAACTTGAATTTAAAGAAGGATTCGTAAATGCGCCGACTCTTCCTGAAGGATTAATAATCTCAAATCCATTTGCTGCAATAGGCGATGTGATTCAGTACGGGCTATACGCAGTTGTCTTCTCCTTTTTACTCGTTACCATTTTTGATACAACAGGAACGATGATTGGAGTTGCTGAGCAGGCTGGGCTTATGAAGGGGAATGTCATGCCTCGTGCTAGACAAGCCCTGCTTGCCGATTCAGTAGGTACGACCGTTGGAGCCATGTTTGGGACAAGCCCTACCAGTGCATATATTGAATCATCCACAGGGGTTGCTGCAGGTGGAAGAACGGGTTTAACCTCGGTTACGGTGGCAATTCTGTTTATTCTAGCTGCCTTTTTCGGGCCATTAGTGGGTGCTGTTTCTGGAATTGCCGCTATTACTGCACCTACCTTAATAATTGTGGGATCCCTCATGATGGGTAGTATTAAGGATATCAGATGGAATGAGATTGATGAGGCCTTCCCTGCATTTTTAATCATCCTTAGCATGCCGCTTACTTCCAGCATCGCAACAGGGATTGCTTTAGGCTTTATCTCGTACCCGCTTATGAAGGTTGTCAAAGGGAAATGGAGAGAAGTTCACCCACTTGTTTATCTATTTGCCGTACTGTTTTTCTACCAGCTTGCGTATTTACCGCACTAAACCAGGTAGTTCGGTCGATAGGGAGAATTAGTAAATAACATATCAAAGAACATACTGCAATTAGCAATCAAAAACGTTTAGAATTTTTCTAAGCGTTTTTTGTTTGTAAACAATAACCACTTCATTGTTTTCCGAAGGCAAAGTAGGAATAAACGAATGGATTAGGTGTAGATGACAATAATAAAAGCAAGAAATCGTTCCAGGCGATATCGAGGAAATGGAGATGATTGAATTGGCTATGTTTATCGGCTTAATTAGTATTGTAGGAATGATTGTATTTCTTATCTTAGGTATTATTGGGGCAGTAAGGAAGTCTAGGAAAACCAAGAAAAACTTTATAATATCAGGTGTATTTTTTGTATTGTTAATCGCTGCCTTATCATTTAGCGATGAGCCAACTGAAACTGAACAAGCAGAATCCCCAATTACTGAAACAGAAGTAACAGACGAAGTTGAACAAGAAGAACCAAAGGAAAAGGAAGTAGTACCTGAAGCTGAAAAGAAAGAAGAACCAGTAAAAGTGGAACCGGAAAAACCTAAAGAAGAAGTGAAAGAAGAACCTCAATTAACAGTTTCACAAAAAAATGCGATTCGTCATGCTGAAAACTATATTTCAACAATGCCATTCTCAAAGACAGGGCTTATTGATCAATTAGAATATGAAGGATATTCCACTGAGGATGCTACATTTGCAGTTGATCATATTGATGTAGATTGGAGAGAACAAGCGGTAAGACATGCAAAAAATTACAACGACACAATGCCAATGTCGAGGCAAGGTTTAATTGAACAATTAATGTATGAGGGGCACAGCCAAGAGGATTCGACATATGCAGCTGACCAAATAGGGCTATAAAAATTCAAGCAGAGGACATTTCCTCTGCTTTTTAGTGTTCGTTTTATCTCATATACATCGGAAATATTAACATGATTAAAAGATACATTTTCAACTACAAATCTTTTGAATTAATATCAAAAAATCCTGCTAATGGTGATTTTCTCCCTTTGAACCGTTAGTTCAAAGCTGCCGAGTTTCCTTTTAATGTTTTACTATATTTCGAAGAGAATCAATATATTGATAAGCCTCTTCTACCTCTTCATCTGTATAGCGCTGCTTCGCTTTTAAGGTAAATACTTTTTCCTTGACCTCGTCTTTTTCAAGTCCATCAAAGTATAGAACGGTTGATACAAGTTCCAAAAAGCGTGCGGACTGGTTATTTAAAGCGTGCATGCAGTCTTCTAATGGTGGCATGTCCAACTGATAGTGGCCTAAAAACTGCTCACCTTTTTCAGTTAATGAGTATCGATACTGATAATAGCCACCCTTTTTCTCTTTGACCTCATCTAAAAACCCTAGGTTGCAAAGCTCCTCTACGCGTAAAGTTAACTCCTCAGAGTACGGTCCATAAAAGTGGAAATTGTACTTTTCGTAGAATGGATAATCAATCTTTTTCGCTATATAAATCATTTTTTGCAGTTTTTTTCGACCTGTAATTTCCCCTGCAGCAGCAAATGCCTTCATTACTTTTGCATGTTCTGTTAACAAAACCCCTTCATCTCCTCACCAAAATTGACCAATTTAAATACCTCTATATGTCTAAAGCATCTTTAATTTTCTGTTTCACTTTACTATCGTCTGGTAGTTTTTCAATCAGATCTTGTGGAAAATAGAGCTTATGGTCAGTTCGCCTTTTACCGGAAATGGCATCTACTACTTCAGACTGCCTCGATAATTCGCGAATCTCGCCATTTGGCATCAATAGGTTAATTGGAAGTCGTTCCTCTTCCTCACCCGGCCGATAAAAATCATACGGTAAATCAGATGATGAATCGACTACTAAATAATAAGTCGGATCAATCCCTGCATCCTCAAAAAGTGATCGTAATTCCATCATCTTCATCATTTGAGTACTTGGATCAAACTCCACATATTTAAACAGATTGCGATTAAGAAAACGACGGCATAGATCACTTAAAATCGCATCATCCTCATCCTGCCAAACTTGAAAATAGAAGGAAAAAACCCCTTCATCAAGCCTCACATAATCCTTTAGTGTTAGCGTATCTTCAAAAATGGAAACAAAATGGACAGGGGCCGTTTTAAATTCGTAGTTTTCCTTGTATAGCTGTTTTGCGCGATGGAGAATTTTCGTTAATATAACCTCTGAACTCCGTGTAACTGGATGGAAATAGATCTGCCAATACATTTGGTATCGACTCATAATGTAATCTTCAACCGCATGCATCCCACTGCTTTTAAAGACTACCTGGTCTTCCTGTGGCCTCATCACACGCAAGATCCGCTCCATGTCAAAGTTTCCATAGCTAACGCCGGTATAATACGCGTCACGCAATAAATAATCCATACGGTCTGCATCGATTTGACTGGAGATGAGACTCACAACTAATTTATTTTTATACGTTTTTGCAATCACTTCGGCCACTTTTTTCGGAAAATCCTCCCCAACCTGCTTAAGGACTCGATTGACCTCCGTGTCCCCCACGATGATTGCCTGAGTAAATTCCTCATGATCATAATGGAATACTTTTTCAAATGAATGTGAAAACGGTCCGTGGCCAAGGTCATGGAGAAGTGCTGCACTTAAGGCTAATAGACGTTCCTCTTCATTTAACAATGGTCGTTCCCGAAACACATCATCGATAATTCTTCGGACAATTTCATATACACCTAGAGAATGGTTGAAACGACTATGCTCCGCCCCGTGAAAGGTAAAATAGGTTGTCCCTAATTGGCGAATTCGTCGTAGTCTTTGAAACTCCGATGTTGCAACAAGCTCCCAAATCACTCGATCCTGAACGTGCACATAGCTATGTACAGGGTCTTTAAAAACCTTTTCTTCACTTAATTTCCCATTGGAATATGTCATGTATTCAACCTCTTCCATACTGGCATGCTACTATTATATATATTTATCTTTGACAAAAAAACCTAAAATTCATCATAAATCGTCTTAAACCAAGTTATATCAACGGTTGGAAAATTTTTCGACATAAAAGAAAAGCGAAAGGCGCCCGCTAATCGGCGACAAGCTTAAGATGAGCGCTGACAGAAGGTGCCTTTTACCTTCTTAAGCGATTGGCTTAAGACCTCGAGCCGATGGCGCCTGTAGCTAGACACCGAATGCCATTCCCCTTAACAATAAAAAATCACCTATTCTCATAGGAGAGAAAGGCGATATTAGTCCTTTTTCAGCTTCTTTTCAATCTTTTCGATTAATTCGTCCTCAGTTGGAGCTGAAACAGGGCGATTGTTAACAAATGCGAATGATTTTTTTCTCCCCGGGCCACAGTAGGATTGGCAGCGAATGTCAATTGTTGCTTCTCCATCAACTTGTTTTAGACGTGGCACTAAGGTTTGAATATTGGTTGCCTGGCAATCATCACAAATGCGAAACTCGTTTGCCATCTTGCGTACAATCCCTTCATCTTGTAATTTCTAGGTCGTTCAATTTATTTGATCGGTCATCATACTTTTATAAACACTACACGGTATTTTACTCTTCCAGTTAGGTATTTGCAAGGAAACGGACGAAGTTTCAAAAATTCTCCACAAGTAAGAGATTGCGATTTTGAAATTTTTTTAGGATCAAATACGCCTTGCGTATTTGCGCCCAGATTTTTTTCGAGCTTGCCTCGAAAAGTTTCCTTTGAAAATCTGTGGCATCCGACGGAGTCTTAACTTTATTTAGCATTATGCAAATAAAGTTAATAAGTCTACTATCCTGTTATGGATGAGGTATAAAGTTTGAATCTATTGACCAATATATGTAATAACCTAACGCAATTATAAACATATATTTTGGGAGATGAAAAAATATGAAGGAAAGACAAGACGCTTGGACAGAGGAAAATGATCTTTTATTAGCTGAAACTGTTCTGAAACATGTTAGAGAAGGAAGTACACAATTAAACGCATTTGAAGAGGTGGGTGATAAATTAAATCGCACTTCAGCTGCATGCGGATTCCGTTGGAACGCAGTTGTCCGCCATAGTTTTGAGAAGGACCTGCAGCTTGCGAAAAAACACCGTAAACAACGCCAGCGTGCACTTGGTAAAACCCAACCTGTGAAGAAACAGCTTTTGTATACACCACCTACTCCAAGTCTCGAAGAATTTGCGGACGAGTTTCCGCTATTTCCATCTGAATCTACCAGTGTTCGTCAGGAAGTTAAAATGCCACAATATTCTTCTGCTAGACCAACATTGACAATCGATTCCGTGATTTCCTACCTTCAATCAATGGGCAACACAAGTCTCGGAATTGAAGGACTGAAATCTGAGAATGAGAGATTGAAAAATGAAAAGAATGCGATACTTCGTAAAAATGAAGAACTCGAAAAGAAAATTACCCAACTCGAACAAAGCGCAGTGAACATTCAAGAGGACTACGAAACATTAATGAAGATCATGAACCGCGCACGAAAACTCGTCTTATTTGAAGACGAAGAACGTCCTGCCACTTCCTTTAAAATGGACCGTAATGGTAATTTGGAGAAGTTAGCGGAGTAAGCAAAACCAGGATTTTCGAGTCTTACAGCGCGCTATCGCGTTTCATTTAAAAACCCCTGACTGTCTGTTTTTACATGACAGTTTAGGGGTTTTCTACTTTTATCGGTAGCCAATCTCAATTTCTGCTTTTTCAATTGTTTTTTCTGGTGTCATGTGTAAGATCACTGCTAACTCACCCAACCTAGGATCATTATGTAGCCAATGAAAGCTATTCTTTAAGTTTGAACTTGATACATTATAAATGTATTCATTTTCTTTTTTGTCCACTGTATTTTTTACTTCCGCATCAGTTGGTAGATGTTCAACGATTAACTGAAAGGCTTCCTCCACTGTTGAAGCTGGTTCTTTAAATGTGATGAGAGGTTTCTCGCATCTTCCCGTTCCTATTGTCCTACACTTCAATGTTAATGTTTCCGTCTCATAATCCCGATCCGTTTTTTTCTCCATCTGGGACTCGAGAAAATCTAGCTTATCGTAATACCCACCTTTTGTTGTAGTCGCAATAGTCGTTGCCTCAAGTTTTTTATTGTAGTAGGTATACATCCCATCACCAAACGGGTCATCTTCGTTGACCTCCTCTACCTCTTCCTCGACCACTTCCTCAGTTGGTGCATCAGCTTCAGTCGTTTTTTCCATGGCATCTGGCACTATAAACGATGCAACTATCGTTACAAAAACGGAAAGTGTCACAACACCCACCAGTTTACTAGCAACAAATGCCTCGCCTACTCTTTCAGCCAAACGACTCACCACACTACGTTTCTCACTCGATGTCTGCCTTTCAAACAACTTTCTGAACCCCTCACTTAACAACTGGAATGTTAACAGAAGCAATGTTAACGCGAGTGCCGGGAACAACGGGATCCAGATAGCCTTCATAACCTCATATCTGGCTGATGACAATAAACCTGGCCAATCAAACAATCCAGTCGCAGAATAATAACCTGATTCATCATGGAATGCCCCACCACCAGGAATATAGTTAATCGTATGCTCAATAAAGTACTGGAACAATGCAAGCTGCCCCAATAGTAAAGTTACCCGTGCTAAATCGTTAAAAAAGTTTACAACTAGACTTTGGGAAACAGATGGCAAATAGTGCATCACCGATAATTGAAATGGTGTACTTCCCACGGTCACGCTCGCTTGGACAAACTCTTTTTGAGATACCTCATAAATTTCATGGGCAAAAATATAGCTAACTCGTCCGACTTCGATAAGTGCAATTAAAAGGACCTTCCAATACACACCGTTTTCAAGGCCAGTCACCGGGAAAATTTCTAAGAGTAAAATCGCTGCAAAAATCGTTGGGATGCTTCCAAACAATGAGTACCAACCGTTGGATACCATATAGGCTATTCCTTTTTTCGAGGAAGCCAAAAAGGCCATCGGAATCGCTATGATGTACCGAAATAATGTAATTAGCACAATAATTTTGAGCGTGTCCTTTGCGCCAAGGATAATTAAGCTTAAAATATCTCTGGCTTCACGATCTGTCCCAAACAGATCTTCTTTAGAAGGTGGAAAAGGCGCTCTTCCCAATTCGCCACCATCATAAAATCTCATTCTATGCTCGGGAGGAGTATGCTCAACAAATGGCAAATGTGGTCCAACAAAGCTTAAAAATAGCATCAAACCGAAAAGAACTAAACCTGTCCAAAGCGACCAATTTTTCATTATTACCCCTCCTCCCTAATATCCTGGCTTTAAGTACGAGAGTATAAAAAGCACAAAGAACCAAATAATTGCGTATCGAAAAATAACTTTAGTGATTTGAGTCCAAATATTCCGCTTCTCAACCTCATATTTGACTTGCCAAATAACAGATACGATTTGGGTGATTAATAGGAGCACGACAAAGCAGAATGAAATCTCTACGATTAGCCCTATTTCCGGAAAGTCAATAAATGGCCGATTCTCGGGTTTACTTGAATCCAGCCGTTTGATTGACACCATCATTCGCCAAGCCGCACCCTTATATTCCATTAGCCACTCAACAATTAATAGATTTGAAACGACATATGTCATGACAACGCCAACATGTTGCAGGATCGCACGGAAGCATTTTTTCAGAATATGCTGAAGGATGACAAACCTGTGTGAAAGCCCCTTTGCACGAGCATATTGGATATACATCTCTCCATCTTCTTTAACAAGAGCTGTAAACGTAATTCTAGCAAAATACATCATCGGATAAAGTGATACTAGAATTCCCGGTAATATGAAGTTAAACCACTGGTCATGACCAAAAAAATCAATAAAATTAAAGTGAATCAAAATCACCCATTGAAGTACAATAATCATGAAAAAATCTGGTAAAGAATTGAAGATAGAGGTTACCCCTGTTCCTAAAAAATTCAAGTATGTATAGCGATTCCGATAATCAAAAATCCCCTTTGCCATTCCTAAAGTAATCGCTAACACAAAGGCTGTCGCAATCACCGATAAACTTCTCGGAAAATACTCAAGGACGATTTCTTCATACGGCTCCATATTTTTCGTTACCCCAAGACTTCCCTCAGTCTGGACATTGCTGATCAATTGCTTGATCGTTGCCCAACTCTCGGAAACAGGTAGCATCGTTTTTATCATTGAGAAAAATTTCGAAACATCCTTTTCTCCTAAAAAATAAGCAATCCCAAGCACTACAAGCCCAAAATAGAGAATCGAAATCAGATCACGCCCACTAAAGACTCTTAATCTCTTAAGCAACCAAATCCCTCCTTTACCAGATTACCAATTGTAAAAAATAGGAATACATACCTAAAGCCTACCATAAATGTTATTTTCAGAAAATACCTATAAATTAAGACGAGGGAAAACGATAAGAAGTTTCACGTAACGGCGGTCACATGGATTACAAATAAAAAAAGCTAGGAAATGAACTTCCTAGCTTTAGTCATGATTCAGTATTATCTTTTCGGAGCTAGTTCAATGGCTGAGTTGATAGCAGCAATCATACTTTGCTCATCCGCAATGTTTTTTCCTGCAATATCAAAAGCGGTGCCGTGGTCAACTGAAGTACGGATGATTCCACCTTTTAGTCCAACCGTAATGTTAACGCCACTTTCAATACCCATCACTTTAATTGGAGCATGACCTTGGTCATGATAACACGCAACCACGATGTCGAAATCCCCTCTTCCCGCTCTAAAGAAAAGAGTATCAGCCGGTAGTGGTCCAGTTACATTTATTCCTTCCGCTTGCGCTCGTTCAATACCTGGTTGTAATTTTTCCTCTTCTTCTCCATATCCAAATAAGCCATTTTCTCCAGCATGTGGATTAATTCCACAAACAGCGATTCTTGGGTTATCGAGTCCTGCTCGTGAAAGAGTCTCATGTGCTAATTTTACTACTTTGTAGGTTCTCTCTGGATTAATGCTCTTAATTGCATCAATTAAACCTATATGGGTAGTTAAATGAATGACTTTCAGATTCGGTGTTGTTAGCATCATTGAAAAATCCTCTGTACCTGTTAAATCTGCCAATATTTCTGTATGTCCTGGGTACATATGGCCACCTTTGTGTAATGCCTCTTTATTCAATGGTGCTGTACAAATTGAATCAATTTTTTTATCTTTTGCAAGCTCAACCGCTTTTGCAAGATATTGAAAAGCTGCATCTCCAGCAACTGGAGACACCTCTCCAAATGGTAAATCCTCAGGTATAATGTCTAAATCTATGACGTCTATCGTGCCCAACTCATATTTAGCTTCAGCAGGGTCATTGATGCGATTAATCTTCGCGTTTGAATGAACGATTGGCTTTACTCGCTCTAAGATTTTTGCATCTCCTAATACGATTGGACGGCAATTTTGATAAACTTCTTCATGGGATAGGGCCTTAACAATAATTTCCGGTCCAATTCCCGCTGCGTCTCCCATTGTAATTCCAATCACTGGCTTCATCATGATAGGTCCCCCTTTAATTTGTTGATGGCATTGATAAATACTTCTGGCGTACCGAACCCGCCAGCCTTTGTAATAACATATAAATTATCATGTCCAAAAAACTTCGAAATTGGAACGCCAATTTCCAATTCATCTAATAATTCAAAGCCTTTTACATCCCATAAGTAGCAGATTTGTTTAGCTGTGTCTCCGCCTGTCATCGAGACCCCTTTAAAATATCCTTTTTCCAAAAGGACTGAACATACAGAGCCGATTGCCTTCACAATTTCATTGCTAATCTGGGTATGTGTTAAACCTTTCGCTTCACCAATATTCCACGCTTTTTCGATATCGTTTACTTCACCTGTGGAATAAATAACAACATCTAATCCTAGCTGTGCTTTTTCCATCGCTAGATTATAGACTCTTCTTATTTCTCCTTCACGCTCGTCATCATTTGAAACTGACTTAAATGATTCAAACGCAATTGGATACACATTTGTCTTTTCCATCAGTACCTGTAGTTGTGCTCTTGAATTTTTGTTTACACTACCAACTACAGTAAGTATCGGTCCATTGTTTTGGGGAATAACCAATTCTAGATCTCTTTTGGGCATGTCATAATAAGCAGGAAGATAATTCGCGATTCCAGCCGAACCTACCCAAGAGAACTGATAACGGAGATTTTTCGTAAAATCTAAAATTAGTTCTAGGTGACGTTCATCTGTTGAATCCACTATTATATACGCGATTTTTTGTTGAAAATAGGCATCTAATTTTTCTTGGATCCATGTTAAACCTTTTTCTAAATCATCGATTGTAATCGTACCAATTTTTTGCTTTGTTTGCCCTTTTAAAAGATCAGGTAAAAAGGATTGAGTGACAGGTGTCTTCGGATCCTTTGCAATTTCTGTATCTCCAAGCGGAATCCCGTTTAAATAGTGAGTGGATTGTAGAATAGTACGATTGTTTTTAGGATATCCTGGCGCTATCATCATGAAATCTGGTTGCATGACATCATACACGGCATCAATTTCAGCCCCGATATTTCCTCTCATCGTTGAGTCAACCTTTTTAAATATATAAGAAAAGCCTGCATCCTTTAAAAATTGAGTCGCCTCTTTTACCTTTTGATAGGCTTCTTCACGCTCAATAGAACGGCTATCTGTATCAAATACAATTGCTTCATAAGCATGAATAGATTCTTTATCTATGTCAAACAATACGGAGGTTTTAAGACCATGCTGTGCCAATTGAACCCCACTATCATTAGCACCCGTTAAATCGTCTGCTATGATTGCTAACTTCATTGTGTACTCCTCCTAAAAAGAAGAGAGCCTATTCGTCTCTCTTCTTTACTTTTTGACTATAAAACTCTTTACAATAGACTTTTTACTCTATTTAAAACAATCTCTTAATTATATTTAGCTAACTGACCTTTATTCTCTAAACGTTTTGCTAAGAATCCCATAACAATTGGTAGTAAAATAGCTGTTGTTACAACACTTGCTGCAATTTGAACTGTTGCAAGCTCTGCATATTGCGCAAAGGATGCATTAGCAGCAACGATAGCTGCTGGAGTTGCAACTGCGTTACCTGCTGTTGTACCTTCTGAAGCACCAACAAGTGGATTCCAGCCGATCCATTTAAATACTAGGTAACCAGCACCACCAGTGAAAATAACTGTAATTACCCCTAGTAAAATACCACTTAATCCACCTTCAATAATCGCTGTGAAGTTAATACCCATACCTAGCGCAAAAGCGAAGAACGGGATTAACATATCACTGCCTTTTGTTAAAAATTCCTTCATTTCAGGATCTAAATTACCTAAAACCATACCAATAACGATAGGAAGTAGTACTGCAACAAATGATTGAATTGAGAACATTCCATCAACGAATCCCATTGTTCCAAAAATCGACAACGCAACCATTGTTAAGAATGGTCCATCATTTAAAGCTAATAGTGAGTAGGCTGCCTTGTCATCTTCTTTTCCGTATTGGCCAACAAGAGCCATATACATTCCACCATTACTATTTGTCATAGCGGCAATAATTGCAAGCGGAGCCATTCCTATGAATAATCCATTACTATCGGCTAATAAGTATCCGACTAAACCAAAAGCTGCTCCAACTACCCATTTTAATCCAAGTAATGTTGCACCTTTACCAAGTGATACCCCTACGTTTTTCACACTGATTTGTGCACCAGCAATAAATAGGAAAAGTGCAATCAATGTGTTTGCTCCTGTAACGAATAATGATTCCGTAAAGCCACCAATTCTTAACATATTAGGAAAGAAGGTATTGATCGTTGCTGCTAGCAATAACGGAACAACCATCATTCCTCCAGGAATTTTATCTAAAGTTGCTTTAATCTTCACGTTGTTTTCCCCCTTGTTTTTAAAAGCGTTTACAGTAGTAATATAAAATAAATCGTTTATAAAAGCAACACTTTTATCAAAATAAATTTTAATAGTTAATAATTGTTTAAAAATGCAACACTCCACAAAAGAAAAAAGCGTAAACCTAAAGATTACTCTTTAAGCTTACGCCATAGGGTTGCCCGATTAATTCCAAGCCGTTCCGCTGCTCTTGTTTGATTATTATTCTCTGCTTTCAAAACCCATTTAATGATTTCCTTTTCCATTTCCTTTAATGTCCCTTTTTGAAAAATGGCATCAACGGGGAGTTGCTCATTTGTAGCTACTCTTTCAATTGTTTCTTTTTGAATGACATAGTCCTTTTCATTCAAAGCAACCTGTTTAATGAGATTTTTTAAATCATCAATATTATTAGGGAAGGTATAGTTCTCTAAAAACTGTATCGCCTCACTGTTGATTTTAACTGCTGTCGTTCCGTATTTTTGATTGTAATAAGCGATAAAGTATTGAGTGAGGATGCGAATATCCTCTTTCCTTTCAGATAAATCAGGCATAATAATCTTATTCATCTTTACGTCTTGAATGAGATCAGCTGGTAGCATACTTTCTGTAAGGATAAAAATACGTATTTGATGTGATAGGCATTTCTTTATAAAATCTGATATTCCTTGATATTCATCAATATATTCAGGATACATAAGTCTAATTGTACGAATATTTGTTAGCGGCAATTTTTCTAGGTAGTGGTAATCAAACTCTTTAAAATTGATTGTAAGGAGCAAACCTTCATCCGAACAGTTTTGATGAATATATCGGGTAATAAAGTCCTTACTTGTTCCTTTTCTACCCTGCAAAAGGATGATTTGGTTATTTTTATAGAGAGCTTCGATATGAATAAGTATATTCCTACTTGCATCCGACACTGCTGCAATTGGTTCACTTGTCATATCAGCTTCAATAGAAAGACCCTTTTGTTCAAGAGAAACTGTGTTTTTTTCAATAACGATAACCTTATACGAATGCTCGTTGACTAGAATACAGTGACCCGTTACATCAACCAAATTATCCTGGTCCATAAAACTCCTTGTTACCTTCTGCTGATTAATTTCAAGGTCGGTATTCAATATATATAAATCATCCTCAGTTAATGGGTTGGAGCGAAAATCATTCCAATGCTCATAGATAATCTCATTTTCATCGTTCAAAATCATCAAATTTTGGAGGTCTTTTACTATAAATCGCTCCATGACTTTCATGAGATTATTTTTGTCATGTAAATAACCATAAACAAGTTTCGCATCCTCTAATGCATTGATAATAGACTCTTTACCAGATTGAATTAATAATCCTTTAAGTCCATAGGCATTTGAGGTTTTAACTGTAATCACATCACCTACAATTTGCTGATAGCCGGAGTTCTTAAGCTCTAAGATTAAGGGTGCTACCTCGTCAGAGTCGGAAATCGTGAACACTTTTAAAGGAAGATCCAATAAATCGATAATGGACTGAGCCCCAGAGGTGATATTCGAGAAGCCGACAATCGCTGTCTTACTCTCCAAATTCGTAGCCAAAGAAAGCGACCGTATCATGTCATACCCAGAAAGCTGCATGTCCAACACTGGGACACGGACGTTTTTCTTAATTAATTGCGCCGTCCCACCTCTACTAATAATAATCTCAGCCCCATTTGTCTCCGCTTGAATCGCCTGCTTAACTCCTTCCTTTAAGTCACCTATTGAATATTGAATTTCAAATGTAGGAAAAAGGGAGGTGCATTCTTGAATAACAGGAATCATCGCTTCATAGGGTGCCACAATATGTATTTTAATGTTCATGTTCATCTTTACAATTCAATCCTGTCTTCTAAATTTGCAAATCATTTATTTTAGAAAAGAGTACTGTTACACCATTTATATTACCATTTTTGAACAATGAGTTCATATACCAGATAGAAATTAAAAGCTCCTGATTTCACTAGCAAAATTTTGATGAATACAAAAAAGAAGCACCCCCTTGGTTTTGCTTGAACTAGGGTGGTACTCCTATGTGATTTCACATTTATTTTTGAAATAACTCAATCCATTCCCCATCTGGTCCGGTAAAGAATACGTATTTTGCCCCGCTCGGAAGTGTCGTGATGCTTTCATCGACAAATGTCACGCCATGCTCCTTCAGTCTTGCAATTTCCTCTTCAATATTTTCAACAGTGAACGCGATATGGTGAACCTTTCCTTCAGTTGGAAGGTTTGGATTATAGCCTGAAATCAACTCAATAACCGTTTCGTCAGAATCGCTAAAACCTAAGAAAGCTAACTTTAAGTTCGGGTCCACATGATCCTGCTTTTCTAGTAACTCCAAGCCTAGTACTCTTGTATAAAACTCGATCGTTGTATCTAAATCTTTTACTTGGATTCCAACATGTTCTAGTTTTTTAAGCGGCATGATTTTGCTCTCTCCTTTTCCGAATCACTTTTGGTCGATATTTCACTCCGATGTAGGTTACAGCAAGGGCCAAGACAAGGACGGAGCCTTTTACAATTTCAAATGCATAGTATGGAAGATTTAGCATGGTCAGTCCATTTAAAAGAACCCCGATGAGCGCTGCGCCAAAGAAGGTTCCAAGTGCATTTGGCTTTCCGGCACCAAGTACGGAAAATCCGACAAACACAGCTGCAACAGATTCCATTAGCAACGAAGCACCAGCATCGATTTGCCCTGACCCAACGCGGGCCGCAAACAAAATCCCCGCCATCGACGCGAATACACCTGATACGGTGTACGCAATCAACTTTACCTTATTCGTGTTAATCCCTGACAATCTAGCAGCCTCTGCATTTCCGCCTGTCATGTATAAAATCCGTCCCCATCTCGTATGGTTCAAAATCACATAGGCAAGAAGCACAAAAACGAGCATAATCCAAACCGGAACAGGCAGTCCTAGCATCTTCCCTTGCCCAATCCATAAAAAGGCGGAGCTAAATTCACCAGGTGCCGTTCCGCCACTTATTAATGGCATATGATTGTAGATAGAGTAGCCTTCCGTATAGGTCCGGTGAAGGCCAGAAACAATGTACATCATCCCAAGTGTCGCCAGTAAATCCGGTATCCCTATTTTTACGATTAAAAAGGTATTTACAAGACCTACTGCAACCCCAATTAAAAGTGGTAAAAGTAGTACCACCGAAAGCGGCAGTTCATACCAAACCATCAATGAAGCCGTGATCACGACCGACAATGACATTGTCGATCCAACTGATAGGTCAAAGCCGTCCACTACAAGTGTGAACGTCACCCCTAACGCAAGAAGCGTTACAATTGAAATCGACCTTAAGATATCAGATAGATTTCCATATGAAAAAAATGCATTGTTTACAGTACTAAAATAGATTAAGATAAAGCCCATTAATAAAATTGCCCCGTATTTAAACAGGAGGCTGATGATATTTCCTTTCATGTACGTCTTCCTTTCCGCCGCTAGCATACAAGAGAATTTTATCCTGTGTAGCCTCTTCTCCCGAAAGTTCTTTCACAATTTTCCCGTCATACATGACAAGAATTCGATCCGAAATCCGGATGATTTCATCAATCTCAGAGGAAAAATAGAGGATCCCTTTCCCCTCATCGGCGAGGGAATTGATAAGCTGGAAAATATCCTGCTTTGCACCGACATCCACTCCTTTTGTCGGCTCATCAAACAAATAGAGGTTCGCATTTCGTGACACCCATTTACCAATCGCAACCTTTTGCTGGTTTCCTCCGCTTAAATGCTCAGCCAGGGTTTCCGTGTCATTCGCCTTGATTCCAAGTAGGTCTATGATGGAACTGGCATGGCTTATTTCAGCCTTGCGATTCATTACTAAAAACGGTGAGAATTTCTTCAAATTGGCAAAGGATAGATTCGTAGAGATAGACTCGTGTATAAACAATCCTTCCTTACGACGCTCCTCTGAAATAAGCGCAAGCCCAGCTTCAATTGCCTGTTGTGAATGAGTAAAGTGATGCGATCTGCCCTTTACTTTCACCTCGCCCTGTTCGTATGGGCGAAGACCAAACAAAGTCTTTGCAAGCTCCGTTTTTCCCGCTCCAACCAATCCGACAACCCCAACAATTTCTCCCTCAGAAACAGTAAACGATACATCATTCAGCTTTTCTCCATCATCGAGACCGTTCACTTCTAAAAGTAGGTCACCCCTTACTGCCTTCCGTTTCACGGATTGTTCAGTATAGGAGTTTCCAAGCATCGTTTCGACAACTGTTTTCTGTGTAACCTCTTTTGTGGCAAAAGTGGCGATCGTCTTACCATCTCGCATAATCGTTAACCGATCACAGATTTCAAACACTTCAGGAAGTCGATGTGAGATAAAAATACAGCCGACTCCCTTTTCCTTCAGTGTTTTTACAATGTCAAAAAGATGCTTTGTTTCCTCAATCGATAAAGGAGCTGTAGGCTCATCAAAAATAATAACCTTCGCCTCATGGGCAAGTGCTCTTGCAATTAGCACTAGTTGTTTTTCAGCTAGGGACAGCTCCAATGCCTGCTTTGTCATCGGTATATCTGTTACATTCAAAAGCTTTAAGATCGAGGCTGCTTTTTCACGAAGCTTTCTTTTGTTGATGAACAAGCCTTTTTCAGTCGAAAACGTATCAAGTAAAATATTCTCAGCAACGGTTAGCTGTGGCACAATCACAGTGTCGACCTCTTGGTAGACACAATGGATGCCTTGCGTTTTCGCGTCCTTTGGAGTTCGAATATTGATTGTCTCTTCTTCGAGGGTTATCAACCCTGAATCAAGCTCGTAGGCACCCGATAAAATTTTCATCAGGGTGCTTTTACCAGCTCCATTTGCTCCAAGCAAGGCGTGGACCTCGCCCTTTTCTAACTCAAAGGAAGCCTGCTCGAGCGCCGTCACTTTTCCAAAGCTTTTTGTCATTTCCTTCATTTCGAGTAAAGGCATCTACATATCCTCCTTTACAGAGGACCTTGAAGGCCCTCTTTTTTACTCAGTTAGCTTCTAGCTTTTTCAATTCGTCTGTGTAGCCTTGTTCGCTTTTACCCCAGCCTTCAATATACTGGTCAAGCTCTGCTGTTGTGATTTGTTCTGCTGGAAGTGCATCCTTTGTTACGAAAACTGGCTCTAACTTTACGCGTTCAGGTGTTTCATCACCGTTTAATTTTTGGAAAGCGTAGCGAACTTGAATGCGTCCGATATCTTTTGGATCAACCGCTGCAGACGCAACCCATGGGCTGTTATCCGCTTGAATCATTTGTAAGTCCTCATCACTCATGTCAATTCCATAAACCTTGATGTCTGTACGTCCCGCTTGTTGAATTGCACGAACTGCACCCTTTGCAAATTCATCCCATGCAGCCCAAACTGCTGTAATTTGACCTTCTTCCGGATATTGCTTTAAAAGAGCTTCCATCTGTGCTTGTGTATCTAAAGCTGTGTTTGCAGTTGCTGCTCCAAATGTTGCAATTTCTTTGATGCCATCGTTATTGTCAAGAAACTCCTGATAGGCGATTTGACGTCTTTCCATTGGCGCGAAGCCCGCTACCCAAATTTTTACGATATTTGCTTCGCCACCAGCGTCTTCTGCTAATTTTTCAAGTGTCATTTGCGCCATATGCTGGTCACCTTGCTCAAGAACTGTTACACCATCAACTTCCACTTCTGCATCAAAGACAACAACCGGGATTCCTTTATCAACCGCTTTTTGTACAGAGCTTTGAAGTGCTTCCTTTGTTCCATGGTCGATTAAAATTGCATCAAAGCCTTGGTTTACCGCAGCATCTACGTTTGACGCCATTTTTGCGAGGTCTCCGTCAGATGTAAAAACCGTTGTTTCTCCCGCGAACTTTTTCACTTGTTCCTCAACACCGTCAATATATTGTGCCGAGAATGTTCCTAAGTTTTGTTGCATAATTAAAGCAATTTTTTTGCCTGCTAATGGATGATCAGAATTCTTTACCTCTGTGCTATCTGTTTTCGTTGTTTCGTCGGCCACTTTCGGTTGACAGCCAACTAATACTGCGATAATTAATAATGTCGTAAATAATAGTTTTATAAGTTTCATTGTTTTTCTCCCCCTATTTTGTATGTAACCTTATTTTTCACATCTGTTTACTCAAGTTGAAAGCCATCACACTCCTGTTGTTTGAGGCTTTCTTTTTAAAATATAAAAAGCCTCTTTCTTATCAGAAAGAGGCTTGAAGCATACAAAAGTCTTCGCACCTCTTATCTACCAGAAGGAAAATCCTTCTGTTGGAATTAGCACCGTGCCTTACGGGTCATACCCGGCGAAAAAAATTCGCCCCATTTCACAATGGTATTACGGTCGGTTGCTGGGCATCATCGGGCCAAATCCCTCCGCCTACTCTTGATAAGAGAAAATACAGCAATCATATTCGATTTTTCTTACTTGACGAGAATCATATCATGCTCAAAAATAAAATTCAATATTTTTATTATAAAAAATATTTTAATAGTGGAAACAATGATTAGTTAAACCAATCCTTGCCGATTATAGCGCAATTATTAAAATTAAAACGCATTTCCGGTCCGCTATAGCGCAATTAACAAAATTAAAGCGCATTTCCAACGACTATAGCACAATTACGTGGGTCCGTTTCATTTTTCCACAAAAAAGAACCAGGAGAACCGTCCCCCTGGTCCCTTACAATGCCTTCTCATTGCGATTAAGCACTCGCAAAAAGTTTTGTTCAAATAATGGCATTTCTTCTGTTGTTAGCTGTGAAGCAAAGATATGCTCGCTTTCACTTTTTAGTGTTTGAAGCAGTAGCAGCATGACGGTTTGTACCGTGATGTTTGGGTCTATCAATTCTGCCAAAGAGGCCATCGTTTCTGGCTTCACATCCGGATAGACAAATTTCGTCTCCGCACCCTGCAGCCCCACCTCGTAAAATTGGCGAATGATTTCTGCACGCTCCGACCCGCTTCCGGTCACACCTAGATATATTTGTACAGCCACCCCGTTACGAAGGCGGCGCTGAGATATCCCCGCAAATTTTTTCCCATCTATACTTAAATCATAGCTTCCAGGACAATATGAACCGACAACTTCCCGGGCCACAATATCCACTTCATAGCCTTCAAACATTTTTTGAATCAACTCAAGCATCGTATCGTAGCCACGGTTAATATCAATCCCTTTTTCCGTTTCAGGAAAAATAAGCGAAATGTTTAATACTCCTTCATCAAGCACCACCGCTAGTCCACCCGAATTTCGTACGATTACACGATAGCCCATTGATTTTAGGAGCTCGATCCCTTCCTCAAGGAAAGGCAACTTCGTATCTTGAATCCCTAGCACAATGGTCTGATGGTGAACCCAAGCCCTTGCTGTAGCTGGTGACTCTCCTTTTCCTACAAACGCACAAAGTGTATCATCTATCGCAAACGATTGTAATGCATCAAATTGATAGCCTAGACTAGATTGATCAATAATCCGCCAGCTCGGCTGATGTAAAAGACTTTCGGTCATACGGCATACTCCTTTTAATTGCAAATAAACCTTAAAAAAACCAGGCATAGCCTGGTTTTATCATGTCCAACATCACTATTTTACCTTTAGTTTACGAAATTTGCTACCTCGTAATGTGAGGTTTTACTCATTTTGTAGGCGATCATTTGATTAATATTTTTTTCGATAGCCTTAACCGATGTCTCTAACGCAATCGCTAATTCTTTAAAGAGTATTTTTTGAATATGAAGAAGAAGTCTACGGTCATGTTCAGATAATTTCTTATCAATCATTTCAAATTCATATTTTTTACTCATTAATGTATTTAAAATACTTGAAATTTCTTTTCTATCCCCAGTTGAAGCTATATTAGAATAAGATTTATGACGATCCGACGCATTGTCAATCCACTGAATTCCCGGAAGCTTAAATGAGTCTAAAATCTCCTCTGACTCACTCTTACCAATGATGCCCTGCATTTTATTGCTTTTATTATCTACTGGGTTTTGGATTGTCAAAGTACTATCCTCGATTGGGCTCATTATATAATAATTTCGAGTAATCCCAGCATATGTTTTCTCACATATATCGTCTATGCGACAAATTCCCATATTTGAATAAATCACCAGATCCCCAATGTTAAACATGTACCATGCCCCTATCCAATGGATTGTCAACTTGGTTGACTATACTAATCATACTCCATTTTTCACAAAATGTCAACTTGGTTGACATTTGAACATGCATTCTGGACAGTTCTTTATTTTACACATCAAGCTTTTTCAAATTTGTCAACTTGGTTGACAATGCTGATAATTTTTTGTATAGTAGTGGCGATTATAAAAACGGGAGTGGAAAAAATGGATCCTGTACTTCAACATTTAGATTTAATTGACCTTATAAGTGAGAGGCATGGACAACTTCGAGGTATTGCAGAAAAATCATGGAATGAGACCAGTGACATCGCCATTTCAAATTCAGAATGGTACATTATGTCGAGAATATATAAAAAGAAACCAACCATCGCGTACGTATCAAAGAATGTAGACATTACACGGCAGGCTACCCATAAATTTATAAAAAATTTGAAAGCAAAAGGGCTAGTCAACGTGATGGATGTTGAAAACAATAAAAAGGTAAAATGGATAGAACTAACACCACTTGGGGAAGAATGCTATGAGAAAAATGAGGCACTTAAAGCGAAAATTGAAAAGCAACTCACTGAAAAAATGGGGGAAAAACAGGTTGAGCTTCTTAAAAACATATTAAAAATGGATTGGGGAATATGATTATTGGATTTTAGGGACAAGGCACGGCGACCATCATTAAAAAAGTTATGAAAAGGAAAATGAGCCAAGATTTAAGGCAACTTCCTCTTCATCAGCTCTATGAAAAGGATATCGAGCCAAGATTTCCGGCATAGTCCTCTTCATCAACTCTATGAAAGGGATATCGAGCCAAGACTTCTGGCATAGTCCTCTTCATCAGCTCTATGAAAGGGATATCGAGCCAAGACTTCTGGCATAGTCCTCTTCATCTCCTCTATGAAAGGGATATCGACCCAAGATTTCTGGCATAGTCCTCTTCATCAGCTCTATGAAAGGGAAATTGAGCCAAGACTTCCGGCATAGTCCTCTTCATCAACTCTATGATAGGGAAATCGAGTCGTAAATAATGTCAAAATCCCGTTCATTGACAATTTACTGCCACTAATTCTAAAATACTGCCGCTATTTTAGAAATACTATCACTAACTCCAAAAATACTGCCACAAGCAAAATACTCCCCAAAAATGGCCATGTCCCACGACATGGCCATTTCTCATTCCTATAAAGCTTGTGCTGCTGTAATTAAAGCAAGTTTATATACATCTTCTTCATTACATCCGCGTGAAAGGTCGTTTACAGGCTGATTTAAGCCCTGTAAAATCGGTCCAACCGCTTCAAAGTTTCCAAGGCGTTGTGCGATTTTGTATCCGATATTACCCGCTTCAAGGCTTGGGAAAACAAATACGTTTGCGTCACCCTTGATTATGGAATCTGGAGCTTTTTTCTTTGCTACAGATGGAACAAATGCTGCATCAAATTGGAATTCTCCGTCCAATACCAAGGCAGGATTCATTTCTTTTGCAATTTTAACTGCGTCTACTACCTTTTCCGTTTCAGGAGACTTTGCAGATCCCTTCGTTGAGAAGCTTAGCATTGCCACTCTTGGCTCGATATCGAACATATCCGCCGTATTCGCACTCTCAATTGCGATTTCCGCTAAGTCCTGGCTGTCTGGATTAATATTAATTGCACAATCAGCAAAAACATATTTCTCATCTTCACGAACCATGATAAACACACCAGATGTCTTTTTTACACCTTGCTTTGTTTTTATGATTTGAAGAGCAGGGCGAACAGTGTCAGCAGTGGAATGTGCCGCACCACTTACTAGCCCGTGTGCCTTACCAGTGTACACAAGCATCGTCCCAAAGTAATTTTCGTCTTTAAGGATTTTACGTGCATCCTCTTCAGTTGCTTTACCCTTACGTCTTTCAACAAATGAAGCTACAAGCTGTTCGAACTCCGGGAAAGTATTAGCATCATAGATTTCCACACCTTCAAGAGAAACACCAAGCTCATTTGCTTTATTTTCAACTGCAGCTTTTTCACCAATTACGACAGGTACAAGCACCTTTTCACTTGCCAAACGGCTAACTGCTTTTAAAATTCGCTCATCTAGTCCTTCTGGAAACACAATTTTCATGTTTTTCCCAGATACTTTTTCTTTTAATTGAGTAAATAAATCGCTCACTCTGATTCCTCCTAGCCTAATCTCATGCATTTTATGTAAATTGGGCATCATGACCCCTGCAAAACTGCCAACCATAAGGATACGGCTTTTTTCACAAATTGAAAACCAAAATGCCTCAGAAATCCTGTGACAGTATTATGACACTATCTTCAATTTTCCCAACAACCTGACAAATTACTCACTCCCACTATTGTTCACAAAATTGTTCTGAGTTTACTACGATGGGGATAGGGGAAACTATGATATAGTAATGGTTGAATACATATTATGCGAATATACAAGGAGTGATAGTAATGGCTGAAGCAGCACAAACGCTTGATGGCTGGTATTGCCTACATGATTTCCGTTCTATTGATTGGACATCTTGGAAGACTCTTTCAAGTGACGAGCGCCAAGCAGCAATTCATGAATTTCTTGGTTTAGTGGAGAAATGGAATAAGACACAAAGTGAAAATCAAGGAAGTCATGCATTATACACAATTGTTGGTCAAAAAGCTGATTTCATGATGATGACTCTTCGTCCAACGATGGAAGAATTGAATGAAATCGAAAACGAATTCAACAAAACAAAGCTAGCTGAATACACGATTCCTACTTATTCTTATGTATCTGTTGTTGAATTAAGTAACTATCTGGCAGGCGAAAGTAATGAGGATCCATACCAAAATCCTTATGTACGCGGACGCTTATATCCTATCCTACCAAAGAACAAATATGTGTGCTTCTATCCGATGGACAAACGCCGTGAGGGCAATGACAACTGGTACATGCTTTCAATGGAAGAGCGCAAAGATCTTATGCGAAGCCATGGTATGATTGGCCGCCAATATGCTGGAATCGTAAAACAAATCATCAGTGGCTCTGTGGGCTTTGATGATTACGAATGGGGCGTAACCCTATTCTCCGACGACGTCCTTCAATTCAAAAAGCTCGTTTATGAAATGCGCTTTGACGAAGTAAGTGCACGTTACGGTGAATTCGGAGCATTCTTCGTAGGAAACATTTTAACTGAAGAAAAAGTTCCACAATTTTTACATATTAACTAAAAAGAAAAGTGCAAGGCGCCTGACTGAGGAACATCGACTAACTACCGCCACGTCCTGTGGCAAACGTCGATGTCAGCACTTCCTGTGCAAGTCAAGCATAAGACAAGCTCTGACAGAAGGTGCCTTTTACCTTCCAAAGCGATTGGCTTATGCCTCGAGCCGATGGCGCCTGAAACTAGACAACAAAAAAGAGAGGTAATCCTCTCTTTTTTTTCATCGATACTCATAATCCTTTTTCCTCGCTCATACAATGCAATGATGAATCTACAAAACACATCCACCATAAGTCTAATGAAATATCCCAAAAATGAATCAAAAAGTAGGAACCCATTTTTCACCTCAACAATAAGTTAGTAAAGAGACTTTTTAACATTGTCTTCTTTTGTTAGTGAGGTGAAAAGATGGCAGTAGTTGCGCACACGGAGGCAGATGTAAAGCTGTTAGCAAGGCTGTTGCGTGCTGAGGCTGAAGGCGAAGGCAAGCAAGGCATGCTATTAGTAGGGAATGTTGGGGTAAACCGTGCAAGATCACGTTGTCTGGATTTTAAAGACATTAACACCATTCGAAAAATGGTCTTTCAAAGCCCTGGAGGCTTTGAAGCAACCCAAAAGGGGTATTTTTATCAGGCCGCTCGACCAACTGAAATTGCACTTGCACGAAGGGTACTAAAAGGGGAAAGATTTCACCCTGCCAGGTTTTCTTTGTGGTTTTTTGAACCATCAGGAAACTGTCCAGCACAATGGTATAACCAATGGAACGTAGGAAGGTTTAAAGCACACTGCTTCTACCAACCTACACAGGAGGATTGCCCTGACGTATTTTAAAGCAATTCACCTTTTAGAGAGAGATTAAAACATATTCTGAGGAGGGCTTACATTGAGTAATGACAATCAACAAATGCAAAATCCATATGCAGCGTATGGGTATAACCCTCAAAGCTTTGAACAGTTTGGAGGCTACTATGATCCACGCCAATTCGGCATGACCAATCCGTATCAGCAACAACAAGGGGGCTTTCAGGTACCACAAACACCAACTTTCGTTCCGCCAACCTTCCCTCAAACGGGTGGTATCACGCAAAATGTACCGGGTATGCTTCCGCTTGAAGAATCCTATATCGAAAACATTCTTCGCCTGAACAAAGGAAAGCTTGCGACTGTATACATGGGCTTTGATAGCACGAACCAACAAAAGGTATTTAAAGGACTTATTGAAGCTGCAGGTCGTGACCATATTATTTTGAGCGACCCACAAACAGGCATGCGCTACCTATTGTTAATGGTCTACTTACAATATATTACATTTGAAGAAGAAATCGAGTACCAATATCCATTTGGTGGAGGTGGAGGCCAAGGCCTAGTAAATTACCCACCAAGATAATTAACAAAGGGGTGTAAGCGTAACGGGTTCTTGTATCCTTTCGCAAACATTAAAAATGCAAGTTAAATGTCTATCAAATTGCATGGTAATTTGATAGGCATTTTTTGTTGATATATTTGCTTTATTCCCATTAGGGCTTTTATTTATGAAAGAGCATCGATTAACATGAGTTGCCAAGTTCTAACCCAAGAATAAAAAGATTTTTTTTAGGAGGTAATACAGGTGAGGGCAGCTATTTATACGACCTATGGTCCCCCTGAAGTAATGGAGATAAAGGATGTCGAACAGCCATCCATCAAGGAAGATGATAGAGTGCTGATTAGAGTACACAGCGCGTCGGTCAATGCTTTAGACTATTTGTACCGAAAGGGCTATTTGCCTACAAGGTTAGATAATGGACTAACAAAACCCAAAAATTCCGTACTGGGCATAGATGTTGCGGGTAAGATTGAAGCAGTCGGTAAAAACGTACACAGATTTAAGGTGGGTGATCATGTTTTCGGGAGTTGTTTCGGATCCCATTCTGAATATGTCTCTCCACGTGAGAATTCCCTAAGTCATATGCCGAAAAACGTAACTTTTGAGGAGGCAGCTGCTATACCGTGTGCGGGCCAAACTGCGCTACAAGCATTGCGAGATGTAGCACAGGTAAAACAAGGACAAAGAGTCTTAATATATGGTGCGTCAGGCGGGGTAGGGCACTTTGCTGTTCAACTTGCAAAATACTTTGGGGCCGAGGTAACTGCTGTTTGTAGCACCTCCAATCTTGATTGGGTTAAGGAACTTGGAGCAGATTACGTTATTGATTACACCAAGGAAGATTTCGCTGACAATGGAAATAAGTATGATGTTATTCTCGATGCAGTTGGTAAGCGGACCTTTTACAGTTGTTTACGATCTTTAACCGAGAAGGGTATTTATATTACAGAACACCTATTTTACCCTAAATACCACCCTGTTCAATTGATGATAAGTTCATTAATAGGCCGCAAGAAAGCGAAGGCTCATCTTGCGAAACCAAACGATAGAGATCTAGATTTCTTAAGAAGTCTTGTTGAGGAAGAAAAATTAAGACCCGTTATTGAGAAATGCTATCCTTTAGAACAGATTGTAGAGGCTCACCAGCACATTGAAAGTGGACGTACAAAGGGGAAGATTGTTCTTACCATAAAAATGGGGTAATACAGTTATTCTAATAACCAATTACTATTACACTCAATGAATGCCACTGAGCTATTTGTATATGTAAAGAGCACCGCATTTGGCGGTGCAATTGAGATTCACTCTTTTTGCGCAAAAGATAGATTAGGGGGGCCTGTTAGTGTCGGTGGAGGCTCCTGTTTGCATTAGTGTCTAGCTCCAAGCGCCGTCAGATCGAGTTCATAAGCCATTATCCTCAGAAGGTTGGGCTTGTCTTATGCTCGCCTTATAAATGTTTGACCGCCACCACCATCAATAAAACCCAGCCAAGTAAAAAGGCTACACCGCCAAGTGGTGTGATAGCACCAAGAATTTTGATTCCAGATACACTTAAAACGTACAAGCTTCCTGAGAATAAAATAATCCCGACGAACAAGCTCCACCCAGCCGTCGTAATGAGGCTCACTTGTGAAAACTTGTCAGCTAAAAATGCAACAACAAATAATCCGAGCGCGTGAAACATTTGATATTGAACAGCTGTATTCCATGTTTTTAAGTATCTTTCTGAAATCTTTCCTTCTAATCCATGTGCACCAAAGGCACCAAGTGCAACTGCCAAAAATGCGTTAATCGCTCCCAATATTAAAAATAGTTTCATTCTTGCTCACCATCCTTTTTTGAAAATTCCTATTTCATTTTAACATATTCATTATAAGATAGTAGTAAGACTCAATACCACAAAGGAGTTTTATCATGAGCTACGAGATTTTACCAGTCGGTGACATGGCCTTGCAAATTTTTTATAAGGAGCCTACTTCAGACGCCCTGCAGCGCCAAATCCAGCATACTACGAAACAAATTGAAAAAATGAAGATACAAGGGATAGTGGAGCTTGTACCTGCTTTTCAGTCAATCACAGTTTACTATAATCCTAATCTCACTTCCTATAAAAATCTCACGTCACAGGTTTCTGTGATTTGCAATGGGATTTCCATAATAGAAAAAACCTCATCAAAAGAGGTAATCGTAATTCCAACCTGTTACGATGGCGAAGACCTTGAAAATGTCGCTCGTGGGCACGGGCTGTCAACCGACGAGGTTATTTCAATACATAGTAGCGTCGACTATCTCGTCTACATGATTGGATTTTTACCCGGTTTCCCGTATTTAAAAGAGCTTCCAAAGCGGCTCGCAACACCACGTCTATCAAGCCCAAGACTCAAAGTTCCAAAAGGAGCGGTCGGCATCGGCGGTGACCAAACTGGAATTTACCCACTTGAGTCACCTGGAGGGTGGAATCTCATTGGGAGAACCCCGGTACCTATATTTGACCCAGAAAAACCGGATCCATTTTTACTCAAAGCAGGGGATTACCTCCGTTTTACTCCGATCTCGGTCAAAGAATATAAGGAAATTGAAAAGCTAGTGAAAGAAGATCAATATAAGGTAGGTGGGAAAAATTGAAAACAATTGATTTAAATTGTGATTTAGGAGAAAGCTTTGGTGCCTACAACATTGGAAATGATGAGCAGGTCCTCTCCTTTATTTCAAGCGCAAACGTCGCTTGCGGGTTTCATGCTGGTGACCCCCATGTGATGAATCAAACCGTCCAACTTGCGAAAAAATATGGCGTTGCCATCGGGGCCCACCCTGGATTTCAGGATCTTGTAGG
This sequence comes from Bacillus sp. JJ1566, assembly GCF_036962685.1. Lineage (NCBI taxonomy): Bacteria > Bacillati > Bacillota > Bacilli > Caryophanales > Bacillaceae > Bacillus > Bacillus sp. JJ1566. The sequence continues at coordinate 97,497 of NZ_JBALOP010000001.1, forward strand.
GTTCGGCAGGAGAGCCATGGCTGTTTCGCCAACAGACGTCTATGATCTCGTTCTCTATCAAATCGGCGCCCTTTCTGCCTTTTGTCAGGCACATGATGTGAAGTTCACACACATAAAACCACATGGGGCTCTTTATAACATGGCCGCAATCGACATGAACCTGGCCGAAGCAATTGCTAAGGCCATCGCAAAATTTGACCCCGGACTGGCTCTATATGGACTTGCTGGCAGTAAGTTGATGACGGCTGGGGTGGCACAAGGCCTTACCACTGTCTCCGAGGTTTTTGCTGACCGTACCTATCAATCTGATGGAACTTTAACACCAAGGACCCACCCAAACGCAATCATTCATGACAGCAATGATGCCATTAAACAAGTTTTGCAAATGGTAAAAGAACAAACCGTTCAAGCTATCACTGGTGATATTATTCCAATCAAAGCCGACTCAATCTGCGTTCACGGTGACAACAGTCATGCACTCCAATTCGTACAGGAATTACGTAACGCATTAACCAAAGAAGGCATCACAATTAAGGCAATTAGGTGATTAAAATGGGACAACCACTTTTTACCGTTCTAAAAAAAGGGCTCTATACTACATTTCAGGACTTAGGTCGCTATGGCTATCAACGATTTGGCGTCGTTACAAGCGGTGCAATGGATTCTTATTCAATGCAGCTTGCCAATATTCTTGTCGGCAATCCGAGGGGGGAGGCTGTCCTCGAAATGACAATGATTGGCCCAAGCTTACGAGTAGAAGCAGACTTGATTACAATCGCTGTTTGCGGAGCTGACCTAAGCATGACCGTGAACGAAAACAAAGCGCCGCTATGGAAATCCTTTGTCGTGAAAAAAGGGGACCTCATACGATTCGGCAAACCTTTGTCTGGAACTCGCGCATATTTAGCCGTTGCTGGTGGTTTTGATGCTGAGGAAGTACTCGGAAGTAAATCGTATTACGCGAAGGCAAAGCTTGGAACGGAAATTAAGGATGGGGATATTCTTTACGGAACTCTTAGGGCTATTCGAAAAAGTACAGGACTCGCGCGCCACCTTATTCCAAGTTTCAGGAAAGAAATTGTGGTTCGGGCCATTCCAGGACCACATGAAGATTACTTTACAGAAGATGCGATTGAGCAGTTTTTTACAAATAGTTTTCAAGCCGTTCAAGGGGACCGGATGGGGTACCGATTAAAAGGGACAATGCCGTTACAGCATCGAGACAAGACTGAAATTGCATCTGATGCTATCCCGCTTGGTGGCATTCAGGTCCCAAGCAGCGGCGAACCAATCATCCTATTAGCCGATCGCCAAACAACTGGAGGTTATCCAAGAATCGCGACGGTCATTTCTGTGGATATATATAAAATTGCTCAGCTACCACCAGGTGGAACGATTAGATTTAAGCGCTGCAGCATCGAAACCGCTCATGAACTATATAAAAAAAGAGTAAAATTTCTTGAAAACCTCCAGGGGTAGCGTTACCCGGGAGGTATTTTTTATCCATTTACCAAGTGCCGCTCTCTACTTTTGAGGATATCGGACAAACATTTATATATATCGGACACTATTCCATTTTTATCGGACAAAATATTGAAAATATCAGACGAAATTCGAATTATATCGGACATTACTCCAGATATATCGGACAAAGCCACTAGTTCACAAGAAAAGGAGACCCTCTACTTAAAAATCAAATAGAGAGTCTCCATTCGCATCTTCTTCTTCTAATTTCGCTGTATTTTGAATCGTCGTTGGCTGCATCGTCGGAATTGGCTGTACAACCTGTGGCACAGGCACAACTTCAATGCGCCTAACATCAACTGGTGCTTCATCTAAAACAAGGTCACATAAAGTTCGAATGGCCATTAACCGCTCTCTCACCTTTTGTTCACTCGCTTCACTCTTTGCCGACTGCAATTCCTGCTGCATTTTATCTAAAATCTTACCTACCGATATATTCACAAAATTTCAGCTCCTATGCTCGAATATCTACGTTGTAGGAAGGCTTCTACTTCGCCTTCAGTTGCTTTTCCGCGAAATTAAGACAATGAGCGCCAGAGGATCTAAACACGCTGACAGAGGGCATTGCCTGCGTCTTAAAATTGAAGGCTCGACAGCCGCGAGGAAATTTCGGATCCCATGTCGTGTAAAAGTGTTTGCATTTTAAGCAATTGACTCTCTTTTGCATCCCTTCACTACCTTTGTAAAATCGATACCCCTATTTTCCCACGAGGAAGGAGAAGCGTCAAACTCACATTTTTACACTCTAGCAATTTGTGTGTTTTAAAGTATGAAAAAACCCCTCGAGACTCGTCTCTGAGGGGCATTTACGCAGGAATTATGTAAAATTATTTACCAGCAACTGCGTCTTTAAGAGCTTTACCTGGTTTGAAAGCAGGTACTTTGCTAGCTGCGATTTCGATTTCTTCACCAGTTTGTGGGTTGCGGCCTTTACGAGCTGCACGCTCACGAACTTCGAAGTTACCGAATCCGATTAATTGTACTTTATCTCCGCTACTTAATGCATTTTGAACTGCTTCAAATACTGCGTCTACAGCTTTTGTTGCATCCTTTTTAGATAGTTCTGCACTTTCAGCAACTGCACTGACTAATTCTGTTTTGTTCATTGTTAAATTCTCCTCTCCAATTAAGCACATATTCTTTTTACCACTTTTTTCATAGGTTCGCAAGATTTTAAGCTAAATTTACCCTATTAAACTTGTGGTATAAGCTATTACATCACTAGATTAGCCAAAAAACAAGGGTTTCAAACTAAATTTCCATAAATATTTAAAAAAACTTTGTTACTACCAAGTTTTACCGAAATTCAAGTTTTTATACTTGGATATAGTAATAAAAATACAGTATGAAAGGAGAACTACACCTATGGCTCGAAGAAAGCGCCGACCACTCGTTCCCGAGGCAAGAGAAGAACTTGACCAGCTAAAAGCGAATGTCATGAGGAAGCAAGGGTATAAAACAGACCCAGCCAATCCCGATAAGGTAAAATACGAAGTCGCGAGAGAATTAGGTATCCCATTAAATGATGACTACAACGGCAACCTTACATCCAAACAGGCTGGAAAAGTAGGCGGAAAGATTGGTGGTAATATGGTTAAAGAAATGATCCGCATGGCACAGGAAAATTTAAATAAGCGCCAATAAGGGGTACTAATCATGACAAAAAAGAAAAACCGCGTTGGCCAATCCAATCATAGCCAATACAAGGTAGCAAAAGGACCAAAGGCTAGGGAATCCGGCTATGAAGCAAGCTATGAGTATACCACAGGAAATGAAATAGGAGAAAAAGATTAATAACCGATAAACTGCCCAAATAGTTGGGCAGTTTTCTTTTTACCCAAAATTCATATACACCCCAATCAATTATCGCTAAAATGGAATTTACAAACGCTTTCAATTCGGAGGTGGATTTTGCGATGTCTACTCTTTCAAAACTTCTATATGGCATTGGGGTGTGGCTATTTCTGATTATCTTTTCTCTTACCTGTTATTATGCCTATCAAATTTTTCATTTTGGTACAAAAGCTGAAAAAGCAACAACCAATGAGCCCCTCTATCATTTTGTACTCGTTCCAGAAGAGCTCGATAATGATTACTGGCGTCTTGTTGAAAAAGGAGCGAAAGAGGCAGCTAAGAATTTGAATGTCGTTCTTGAATATATTGGTCCAATCCAAGCAAATACTGAAGAGCATATTAAAACACTAGAAATGGCCGCAGCCTCCAGGGTGGATGGCATTTTAACACAAGGTCTTCAAGAGGACCAATTTTCCCCACTGATTAACCAGATCGTCGAAAAGGGAATCCCGGTTATTACCGTTGATACCGATGCAGCAACAAGTAAGCGATTATCCTATGTTGGTACGGATAATTACTATTCGGGCTTTATTGCCGGTCAGGCATTGGTTGAGGACACAGGTGGGAACGCAAATGTGGCAATTATTACTGGAAGTTTCTACGCTTCTCATCAGCAGCTTCGGGTTCAAGGCTTTAAAGATGCGATTCAGCACGCGGAAGGGATTCAGATTGTTGCGATTGAAGAGTCAAATATCACAAGAGTTCGCGCTGCGGAAGCAGCTAACAAAATTTTAAAAGAACATCCAGAGGTGACGGCTTTTTATGGAACAAGCGCCTTAGACGGCATCGGAATAGCGCAGGTTGTTGAACATTATCAAAAACAAGACCAAGTCTATATTCTAGGTTTTGATACAATCGAAGATACTATTCATTATATGAAAAAAGGCACAATTGACGCGACTGTGATGCAAGAGCCTTATGAAATGGGGTATCAATCCGTCCAAATGATGATTGACTTAATCGAGGGACAAGGCGTTCCTAATACGGTACATACGGAGACGAGGATTATTCGGGCTCAAGACCTACCTCTTGATTCAAAGAGCATCATAAGGATGGAGCCATCATGATTATTCGAATTCGGACGAAATTACTCCTCTATTTTATGATTGTCTTTATTATTTTGAATGGCGTTGCCTTTTTGTTTTATAAAAGCAGTGAGAAAATCGTTTCAGAATATGATGACAGCTTTGAAAAGTTTCTTTTATTGAATGATATTTCACAACAGGTTAATCTCGTCAATGAAAAAGTGCAATCCTATATCGTTGAAGAAGAAGAAGCCTTCCTCAAGGACTATTTTCGCGCCAGAAAACAGCTTTTAACGTATCAAGGGCAATTGATCAGCGAGCTCTCCAATGAAAAAAACGCCATTACTTTATCGAATTATAAAAATATGATAAGTAGTTACATTGAAGCTACTGATTTAACGATTGGCACTTTCCAGCAAAAAGAGATTAATCGGTACTCCTCACACCTGAATGAGGCTACAAAATTTGCTGGTTTTATTCAAGAGACAACTTTGTCATTAGTCAATAACGAACTTACCGACTATCAATTATTTTATAAGGAAATCGAAAAGCAAAGTCGTAATTTTACATTAATGGGGATGTCTCTGTTTAGTTCAACCTTTTTATTGAGCTTACTTCTTGCCTTTTGGTTATCAGGCGGCATAACAAAACCAATTCGCCAATTATCAGCGGCGGCCACTGAAATCTCTGAAGGAAACTTTTCAGGTGATGAAATCAAGGTGACCACCAATGATGAATTAAAGCTGTTAACAAACACATTCAATCAAATGAGGCTCAATATTCGTCAATTGGTAAGTGAAATTAAACAACAATCTGAACTTGATAAACTACTTAAGGAATTGGAATTAAAAAGCCTACAAAACCAAATCAATCCTCACTTCCTGTTCAATACTCTAAATACGGTTTCAAAGATGGCCTACTTAGAAGAGGCCCAAAACACATCTCGGTTAATCGAGGCAATTGCAGCATTGCTTCGCTACAATTTAGGGGACTTACATAAATCCTCAACTCTCTTAAACGAAGTTAAGATTGTAAAGGAGTACTTTTATATTCAACGAACTCGATTTGGAGAACGGATTGATTTTAAAATGGAGGTTGACCCCGATTGCCTGAACGTCGAAATTCCATCACTCTCCCTCCAGCCAATCATCGAGAATGCCTTTATTCATGGGATTGAATCAAAAGAGGATGGTGGCGTCATCAAGCTTAAAGTGTTTAAGAAGTCTGATCGAATATGTGTGGAGATTTCAGATAATGGGGCTGGGATGGATGAGAACACGCTAACTAAGCTTAGACAAATAGCAGATGGAACCTCCCAAGAGGATATTGTCCAACTTGAAGAATCAACCGGGCATTCAACTGGGATTGGGGTAAAAAATGTTATTCAAAGACTTCAGCTATTTTATAAGCAAACGGACATTGCAGAAATTGAATCGATTAAAAATAGTGGAACGACTTTTCGACTTTTGCTTCCTTATGATAATAAAAGGGGTGACTGATCATGATTAAAGTTATTATTGTCGATGACGAGTTATTTGAACGAAAAGCACTTACAAAAATTATCAAGACGGAATGTACAGACATTGAGGTCATCGGTGAGGCTCAAAACGGAAGAGTTGCGATTGAAAAGGCCACACAGCTCCAGCCAGACTTGATGCTCATGGATATAAAAATGCCCGGGATTGATGGAGTTGAAGCTGTTCGGCAAATTAAACAATTACATCCTGACATTAAGTTCATTATGGTATCCGCCTTTAACACCTTCGAATATGCAAAGGAAGTGATGCAGCAGGGGGTAAAGGAATATATTTTAAAGCCTAGTCGTAAAGCTGATATTTTAGAAGCAATTGCTAGAGTGAAAGCGGAAATTGAGGAAGAACGACGACAGGTAGAAGCGCAAACCGAACTCAAAAGCCGAATGAAGGAATTGCTAGTCCTCGCTCAAAAGGAAGGTATCACATCGATTAGTGAGGACCAGTCACATTCAACCGAACTTTGGAAAAACAATCAAATCCATGGGATGTTAACAAAGGCCAAAAAATATATTGATTTACGTTACTATGAATCTCTAACACTCGAGGAAGTAGCCGAATATATAGAGCTAAGTCCCTATCATTTTAGTAAGCTTTTTAAAGAAAAAATGGGCATCACATTCATAGACTATGTTACAACTGTAAGAGTCAATCACGCGAAAAAGAAAATGGATGATCCGAGTAAAAGCTTAAAGGAAATTTGCTATTCTGTTGGCTACAAGGACCCGAATTATTTTAGCAGGGTGTTTAAAAAATACACCGGAATGTCACCATCAGAATATCGAAGTATTACATTGAAATGACCTTTCAATCAGCTTATCGTAAGCTGATTTTTTTATATTCTAGGAAATTATAAAATATGACCTTGTGGATAGCTTGTAACATGGTTTACTACGTCCAGCTCCAGCGCCTAGCCCCTCAAGGTTATAAGCCAATTCGTCAAGAAGGTCAAAGAGCAATCTTCTCGCCGTCTCGTCTTATGCTCGTCGGACTTGCACAGGATGTGCTGACGTCTACGTTTGCCACAGGACGTGGCAGATTTTAGTAGACGTTCAACTTCAAGGTGCTTGTGCATTTGTTATGCCATCACAAAAAAGTGAAGGTATTCGCAATAAAGTGCAGATTGTATTTTCTCTACCTCCTTCTTATCCATGTTACATTTGAGTTGTTAACGCTTTCAACAATAAATAAGGGGGTATTCACATGAAAAAAGGCTTACTCATATCACTATTGCTTGTATTTGTTTTTATAATGACAGCATGTAGTTCAGAGCCCGGATCAAAGGAAAAAGATGGAGATAAAGCAAAGCTAGATATCTTCAGCTGGTGGACAGGTGCTGGTGAGGAAGATGGATTAAAGGCTTTAATCGAATTGTTTGAAGAAAAATATCCTGATGTGCCAATTGAAAATGCCGCTGTTGCTGGCGGGGCTGGAACAAACGCAAAGGCTGTTCTTGCAAGCCGGATGCAAGGGGATGATCCACCCGCTACATTCCAGGTTCATGGTGGTGCTGAGCTTAACGACGGTTGGGTTGCGGCTGGAAAAATGGAACCACTTAACGACCTTTATGAAGCGGAAGGCTGGAATGATAAATTCCCACAAGACTTAATTGATATGGTCACAAAGGACGGTAATATTTATTCGGTCCCAGTTAATATTCACCGTGGAAATGTCCTCTGGTACAACAAGCATGTATTTGAGGAGAATGGACTTGAAGCGCCAACTACTTTTGACGAATTTTTCGAGGTTGCTGATGCCTTAAAAGCTAAAGGAATTACACCATTAGCCTTAGGAGATAAAGAACCTTGGACAGCTACTCATCTCTATGAAACGGTTCTTTTAGGAGTTCTTGGTACCGAGGATTATAACAAGCTTTGGACAGGGGAATTAGCTTTTGATGATGCAAAGGTTGTTGAAGCTACCGAGACTTTCAAGAAAATGCTTGGATATATTAACGATGACCATGCCTCTCGCAACTGGCAGGATGCTTCTCAGTTAGTAGCAAATGGAGAGGCTGCTATGAACGTCATGGGTGACTGGGCGAAGGGTTACTTTGTTAATGACCTAAAGTTAGGGGTAAATGAGGACTTTGGATATATCCCAACCCCTGATACGGATGGATTGTTCATGGTTATTACAGATACGTTCGGATTACCAAAAGGACTCTCAAATTCTGAAGATGTGAAGAAATTCTTGTCTGTTTTAGGTTCGACGGAAGGACAGGATGCATTTAACCCACTAAAAGGATCAATCCCTGCACGTGTTGACTCTGATGTATCCAAATACGACCAATACGGAAAAGACACAATAGAAGATTTCAAATCTGCGAAACTTGCACCAAGCTTAGCTCACGGCTCAGCTGCAGCAGAAGGCTTCCTTACAAAGGTAAACCAAGCCATTAACATCTTCGTCACACAGCTAGATGTCGATCAATTTACTGAATCTCTTACATCTGCTGCTGCCGAACTAAAATAAGAATCTAAAAGGGGATGAGAGCTCTCTCACCCCCTTCTTTTACTATTACACATAGAAGAGGAGGATTATCAATGGAACTAGCGAAACAGTCGAAGAAATCCACTCAAAAACAAGCAGAAATCCTTCCTAAAAAGAAACGTGTATTCAATACAGATCAATTATTGGCCATTGCCTTCCTTTTGCCCTCTATTCTCTTAATTATCATTTTTGTTTACGGGTTTATCGGATGGACGGGATACGTTTCTCTTAGTAACTGGAATTCACTTGTTCCAGATATGTCGTTTGCTGGGCTAAAAAACTATCTTTATTTATTTGGAGACTTCCGTTTCCAAGCCGATTTGCGGAATACTTTGGTCTTTACCGTCTTATTTATTGGGGCTGTTATCGTGATCGGCCAGCTTTTAGCCATATTACTCGATCAAAGTCTATTAAAAGGGGAGTCCATCTTCCGAAACATTTTCTTTTTTCCAATGGCCTTATCTTTTGTTGTAACGGGAGTCGTATGGCAATGGCTGTTAAACCCATCTACTGGGGTCAACTTATTTTTGGAAAAAATTGGATTGGATTCAAAATGGTATACAAATACCGAAATCCTATTTGGATTTAATTGGGGGGAAATTGAGTTTGGGATTCCATTCGCCATCATCGCTGTAATCATTGCTGCTGTCTGGCAGATGACAGGATTCTCGCTTGCCATGTATCTTGCGGGACTTCGTGGAATACCTGAAGAAGTGAGAGAAGCCGCACGCATGGACGGGGCTAAGGAGTTTCAAATCTACATAAAGATTATTCTGCCAATCCTTCGTCCAATTACGGTGAGTGTCGTCATTATCATGGCCCATATCTCCCTTAAAATATTTGATTTAATCTATGCGATGACTGGCCCAGGGGCAAACTTTGTGACTGACGTTCCTGGTGTTTATATGTTTGAAACAACATTCCGCGGAAATTATTATGCAAACGGGGCTGCTATTGCGATTATCATGCTCATCTCTGTTGCCATTTTTATCGTTCCTTATCTGATTTCAAGTAGAAAGGGTGAAGCCTCATGACCATTAAAACGATTACTCGTCCGTTGCTTTACCTTGTGTTAATTGGACTCAGTCTTTTTTATTTAATGCCCATTTACGTCATTATCGTGACAAGCCTTAAGCCACTTGATCAAATATCATTAAGTGAGATGTGGAAATTACCTGCTACACTCGATCTTAGCAGCTACCAGGTCGCTTTTGAAAAGCTGGTCCCTAATTTTCTTAACTCCATTTATTTAGTCGTACCTGCGACCATACTTTCCGCTTTATTAGGAGCATTGAATGGTTATGTCTTATCGAAGTGGCGTTTTAAAGGAGCAAATACGTTATTTACCTTGATTTTATTCGGGATGTTTATCCCCTACCAAAGTATTTTGATTCCGATGATTCAATTTTTACGTGAGGTCGGACTCTATAATTCGATTACAGGACTCATTTTTGTGCATGTAGTATATGGCATTCCGATTACGACACTTATGTTCAGGAACTTTTACGCGAATATTCCGGATGAAATGATTGAATCTGCAAAAATAGACGGGGCTGGCTTCCTACGGGTTTTCAGATATATTATGGTGCCACTGTCCATTTCAGGGTTTGTTGTTGTAGCCATCTGGCAATTCACAAATATTTGGAATGAGTTCTTGTTTGCAGTTACGATTACGACATCAGACCAACAACCAATCATGGTCGCCCTACAAAATTTATCAGGTAGTCAAATTGTCCAATGGAACGTGCAAATGGCAGGGGCCTTACTTGCAGCTCTTCCAACCTTGCTCGTCTACATCTTCCTCGGCAAATACTTTGTTCGCGGCCTTCTTGCTGGATCAGTGAAGGGCTAGTCGTAAAAACAAAAAAGACCTACCCCCCTAAGCCTCTCAAAAACGGCTAATGGAACAAATACATACTATAAGCAATTTATGGGAAATTTAGTTTATAGTATATCTTTTTTGGAGGTCACTTATGGAGGGAAAGGGAAGCCAAATTAGGCTAACAGCAGGTGAAATTGCACAACTTTGGATTCAATACTTAAATGATAGCGCAAGCATTTGTGTTCTTTCGTATTTTTTAGAAAAAGCTGAGGATGAAGAAATTAAGCCTATCATTAAATTCGCTTTAGATTTGTCTCAATCACACATTCAAAAAATTACAGCAATTTTACAGGAAGAAAAAAATGTTGTCCCATATGGTTTTAGTCTAAAAGAGGATGTTGACTTAACTGCTTCTAGGCTTTACTCAGACAGTTTTGCACTTAATTTTATTAACCAAATGGCTAAAATCGGACTTACCTCATATGCTGGTAGTTTAGCAGCATCTGTTAGAAATGACATTAGAACCTATTACTCGGAATGCCTTACTGAAACAATGCAATTATTTAAAAATTCAACAGACCTATTATTGTCAAAAGGATTGCTTGTCAGGCCACCCAGCTTACCTAATTTGGAAAAGGTTGAATTTGTGAAAAAGCAATGGTTTATGTTAGATGTGGTTGGTGAGAAAAGACCATTAACAGCGGCTGAAGTCGCTAATTTATTTGGGAATCTTCAACGAAACGCATTGGGAGTTGCTGTACTTACTGGATTTAGTCAGGTTGCACAAAATAAAGATGTAAAACAATTCTTTTTAAAAGGATTAGAAATTGGGAATAAGCATATTAAACTATTTAGGAGTAAGCTAGAGGAAAGTAAACTACCTGCACCAATGGGGTGGGATTCCGAAATAACAAATAGTACCACTCACACATTTTCAGATAAACTGATGATGTTCTTGACATCTGGTTTGATTTCTTTGAGCGTAGGCTATTACGGTACAGCCGTAAGCCAAAGTCCTAGAGGTGATATTACCGTAATGTATAACAGGCTATCCTTAGAAGTCCAGATGTATTCTGAAGATGGAGCTAATATCCTGATAAAAAATGGATGGTTGGAACAACCTCCAATGGCTTCAGATAGAGATAAATTAATAAGGAAGAAGAATCAATTATAAATCACATTTAAAAGTCCTTCTGCACATAAGCATAAGGACTTTTTTGAAATGATGGATCCTCAATAGGCTTACAAAACCCCGATGAAAGACTTTTCTCTGGGCAACTACCAGCACATGTTCCTCTGGTTCCATTTCAACAAATACGTAAAAGACATGTCATATCATGAACGCTTATTTACTTTGTTGTATAGAGCGGAAGGCATGTGGTCCTCCTGAAAAAACGTGTCAGGAGGACCACATAGGAGCGACGAGGCCCTCCTAATCACTTGGGGATTCGATCTTATACGGTTATTGACTTTCCTTTTTCTAATGTAAGTTGTTCCTCGTAATGTTTAAAGGTTATACCCGCACCCTCTTCAAGCATGTACGTAACTGATCCGGGCTCCATCATGACATTGATTTGATTTCCTTGATATTGGATCTTAAATTGCAAGGAAGTCCATTGTTCTGGCAATGTTGGCGCGAATGAAATGCCAGATTCTTTTACACGGAGACCAGCAAAGCCGTAAACGATTGATAACCAGGTTCCTCCCATGTTCGCAAAATGGAGGCCATCCTTTGTGTTTCCATGTGTATTGTCAAGGTCCAGGCGAGCTGTTTTGATAAAATAATCATACGCTTTTTCTTTATAGCCCAATTTTGCTGCCATGATACTGAATACACAATAAGATAAAGAGGAATCATGGGTGGTAATCTTTTCATAGTACTCGTATGAATTCTTAATAGTTTCAAGACTCTCATAATCCTCTAATAAAAAGTGAGCCAAGACAGTATCAGCTTGTTTACATACTTGGTAACGATACAGTGTTAACGGGTGATAATGTAATAGTAGTGGGAAGTTTTCCTTCGGCGTATTTTCAAGATCCCATATACCCTTCTTCAAAAACGTATCATCCTGTGCGTTGATTTTCAATATTTCATCATAGGGAAGGTGCATCTTTTTCCCGGCTTCTTCCCATTCTGCTACTTCCTCTTTAGAAAGACTTATTTTTGTGGCCACTTTTTGTAAACTACCGTTTTCTTTTAAAAGCTCGTAAGCTTTCGCAGCCCATAATAGATTGTGCTTTGCCATTGCATTTGTATAGTAATTGTTGTTTACGATACATGTATATTCATCAGGACCTGTTACATCATCAATTCTGAATTCACCGTTAAGCATATGACCTGTATCAATCCATAGGCGTGCTGTCTCAAATAAAACCTCAGCCATATAGTCCTGTAAAAATGCATCATCTCTCGTCACCAAGTAGTATTGAATATAGCTATATGCGATATCTGCACTAATATGATATTGAGCTGTTCCAGCTGGGAAAAAGGCTGAGCTTTCGCCACCAGTGATTGTTCTCCATGGGAACAATGCGCCTTTCTTGTGACCAACCTGCTGTGCTCTTTCTCTCGCGCTATCTAATAGAGAATAACGATGAAGTAATAAACTTTTTGCAATTTTAGGATTCGTCATAATAAAGACAGGCAGCATATAGATTTCCGTGTCCCAAAAATAATGTCCTTCATATCCTTCACCAGACAATCCTTTTGCAGCAATATTACTTACAGAATCTTTCCCTGCTGATTGTAAAAGGTGGTACATATTAAAACGAATTCCTAGTTGGAGGCTGTCATCTCCCATAATGCGAATATCCGAATTGCCCCAATACTTGTCCAAATATTCTTTTTGAGAGGCTAGAAAGTCCTCGTATGTTTGGCCTTTTAGGCTTTCTAGAATGGTAACCCCTTTTCCAATTACATCGTTTCCATGTCTTAATGTGTCAGTATACACGTTTAGTTTTGTAAAACGGATGGGTGCTTGACCTTTATACACATAGTTTTCCTCAATACTTACATCTGTTACATTACACTTATACGCGAAGTCCGATGCATCTAGTAGTGTGGATGTCACACATGCAACCTCAAGCTCTGACTCAGAGGTTTTATTTCTCACGATGCTGTAGTTTCCTATCTTTGAAGCCTTTGTGACTCGTAGAAGCTTTGCATGTCCTGATGCAACACGAGGATCACCTTTGTCCACAAAGTTTGAAACATCTCCATTTACAGTTGACCTAATAATTACACTCTCAATCTGACTAATTGGTTCAACAGTTACTTCTATCGCAAACAACTCTTTTATCACAAAAGAAGTCATTCTCTTAAAATGAAGCTTCACTTCTTTCCCTTTTGGAGATTTCCAATGAATGCTTCGATTTGAATATCCAGCATCCATGTGTAAATGTCTGCTAAATTCAAGGATTTCACCTTCAAATAACGAAAAACGGTCTCCATCAATAAAAATTTGGATTGTTTGGCTATCGATCACATTGACTAGTTTTTGTTGTTTCTCAGGAAAACCGTACAATTTTTCTCCATACTTAATTTCGGTAATATCGTGAAATGCGTTAATATAGGTTCCTCTAATAGATTTGTAATCTTCAGGATATCCTTCTTCAAAATTTCCTCTTACTCCAATATATCCATTACCTAATGAAAGAAGACTTTCATTGATTAATAGATTTGGGTTATCTAGGTCAGCCTTTGAAAGCGTCCAAGTCATTGTCTACACCTCACCATTTTTGTTCCATTCCGCAAAGCGACTAATAATTCCATTAAAGTTTAGTTCTACCGTGTTATCTATTCGCATATTTGCATTTGGAAATTGCTCTTGTGGACCGATTGCCACAGAAAACATACCGGCATCATTGATGGCTTGTACACCTGCAACTGCATCCTCAACACCAATACATTCCTTGGCAGGCACAGTTACACCATCTGCTGCAACTAAAAATGTTTCAGGATTTGGCTTCCCTTTTGATATATTCGCTGCATCTACAATATAATCAAAATAATGAGTAAGTCCTAATTGACCTAATACGGCATGTGCATTTTTACTTGCAGATCCCAGAGCAATCTTGATTCCATTCAGTTTAATTTCCTTTAATAGCGCTTCAATCCCAGGTAAAATATCCTTCGGGCCGATTGATTCTATCAGCTTTTTATAATGTTCATTTTTTTGATTTGCATAATATTCCTTTTTCTCGGTAGACATTGTAACCTTAGATGGGTCCAACGCTAGTATTCTTTCTAAGGACTCTAAACGACTGATGCCCTTTAAGTCCTCATTAAACGCTCGATCTATCGAAATACCAAGTTCTTCAGCTAGTGCCTTCCATGCTAAAAAATGATATTCAGCTGTATCTGTGATGACTCCATCCAAATCGAATATAAATGCCTTTGGTAACTGCGACAATGTATTTTCACCCTTCCACCTTTTTACTCAAATATTAGAGATGATAGATAGGCACAAAAAAGCTGGCCTAACTAAATATTTAGATGTTTCTCTAATGGCCCGACATTTCCCATTACTAATTTTGGGCTTTGATTTAATGGAGCACACCAGTTTACTGCGTTACAAATAACGCGTTGGATTTCCTTATTGTAATAGGTTGGGTATGTTTCATGACCTGGACGGAAATAAAAGATTTTCCCTTTACCACGCTTATACGTACAACCACTACGGAAAACTTCTCCACCTGAGAACCAGCTAACAAAAATTAATTCCTCAGGCTGGGGAATATCAAAGTGTTCCCCGTACATTTCTTCCTCTTCCAATTCAATAAATTCATTAATGCCATCGACAATTGGATGACCCGGATCCATGACCCAGAGTCTTTCTTTATCGTTTGCTTCTCGCCATTTCAACCCACAATCTGTTCCCATTAATTCACGGAAAATCTTTGAATAATGAGCGGAATGCAAAGCAATCAAGCCCATTCCTTCATATACTCTACGCTTTATTTTTTGGACAATCTCATCACTTACCTCATCATGAGCAAGATGTCCCCACCAAATTAACACATCTGTATTCTCTAATACTCCATCTGTTAAGCCATGTAAAGGCTCGTCTAATGTAGCTGTACGAACTGCTTCGAAGCCATGTTCTTGTAAAAATTGTTGAATCGCTCCATGGATTCCATTTGGATAAATCTTCTTTACAGTTTCATTATTTTGTTCATGACGAAATTCATTCCATACTGTTATATTCATTTCAACTACTCCTTTCCAATTGATATCATTGATTGTTTTTTGGCAGAGTCTATGACAGCATCAATCACCTGTTGGACATGGTAGCCATCTTCAAAGGTTGCTAACGCCTCATTTGTTGATCCATTGATATGATCAACCCATTTCCATACCTCGTTTTTATTCGTTAATCGCCATGGCCTGAATTTTTCTTCATTTGGCTCAGACGAATAGTCAAGCCTGAATGCACCTTCAACCTCTACTTCAACCAATTTATTGCTCGTTTTCCCATATGTTAAGGATGTTCCCAACTCACTTGAAAGAAAGTGGATGCTCCCACTGCTTCCGTGTAATCGAATCTCAATCGTTTGGTTTTTATTTCCTTGTGGTGCGACCCAGCTTGAAAAAAACGTTGCTTCGATTCCAGATGAAAACCTCGCAAAAAATGAGGTTGAATCGGCAGCTTGTTCAGTTGTATTCTTTTCGTTCAGGCTATAAAGTTTGCCATTTTCATAAAACTTCAAGGTGCCTGTCACTTCTTTAATTCTTTCATCTAACACTTCTTCAGCTAAATCGATAATATGAGAGCCCAAATCTTGCAAAATTCCACCAATCCCACCTTTTGAAATGGTTCCTCTCCATCCTGGTGGTCCATGTAATCCATAATCGCCTAAATATTCAAAGGATGCTTCGTGGATCGTACCAATTAGACCGTCCTTTACTAGTTTTTTCATCATTTGGATGGCAGGATGCTCGCGATAGGTAAAATTTACTGCATGGATAACCTTATTCTTGCTAGCTTTCTCTAGCATTTCCTTTGCCTCATGAGCATTAAGTGCCATTGGCTTTTCACATATTACATGTACTCCATTTTCAACAGCTGCAAGTGTGATTTCTTTATGGGAATCATTTGGTGTGACAATACAGACACCATCCAGCTTCTCCTTTTCGAGCATCTCTTGATAGTCGGTATATACATGTTTAATTCCATACTTTTCAGCCATTCTCTTGGCGCTTGTTCCTGTTGCGCTGCAAATCGCTTGAATGATAACATTCGGATGTTTCTTGAGAACTGGCAAATACCATAGATCTGCAAACCAACTAGCCCCAATTACAGCTATTTTCACAGTGTTCATTTAAACACTCCCTTCACTGATTGACTTTGACACTTCGGCCTGATTGTGAGGATTGAATAATACAATCGATAATTTTTTGATTTATATATCCATCATGGAAGGTTGGCGTATGGTCCGGATCCTTGTCTTGGATTAAATGAATAAAATCAAGTAATTGATTAACATTATATTCATTAGATACTTGGATTTTCTCAAAGCTGGCATCCTTATTTTCATTTGATTTTAAACAAAGGGTAACCTCGTCTCCTTTTTCACAGCATGCTGAGACAGTTCCGTAATCTCCAAAAATCGTAAATTCTAATCGATTTCCGTAGCCAATCGCATTCCGGGATGTGACAAAGTTTCCAATGACACCGTTTTCAAGCATTGCTTGAAAACTCGTAAAATCATCGACATCAACTGGGTGTATCCCGTTTTCTATATTTCGTTCCTTCACAAATGTCGTCATCATGCTTGAAACCACATTAAACTCTCCGATTAAATAACGAGCTGTATCAATCATATGGGATCCAAGATCACCTAGTGCACCTGAACCTGAGATTTCTTTACTAAAACGCCAATTATAAGGGACATCAAACAATGGTGAACCCCATTCTTGTAGGTATTGTACTGAGATATGTCGTATCGTACCTAATTTATTTCCTACAAGTAGGTTTTTTACATAACGGAAAGCCGGTATATATCGGTATGAGAACCCAACCATACAAGGGATTGGACTTTGATTATATAATTCTTTTATATCATCAGCTTCCTTAAATGTTAATGTAAACGGTTTTTCACTTAATAGAGGTTTTCCATATTGAATACAAAGCCGAATAATTTCTGCATGAAATTTATTTGGTACCATGGAAATGACAGCGTCTACATTTGAGTTTTTGATTACATCCTCATATTCTGTAAAACGCATATTTTTTGGAACATTATATTTCTCTGCTACCTTGTTAACCACTTGCTCATTTACATCACAAATTGCTCCAACTGCTGCGGTATCCAGTCTCTCAATTAACCCTAGATGATGGTTGGACATGCCACCCAAACCAATTAATCCAAATTTTACAGTACCATTACTAGACATAAGAAGCCTCCTTTTGTGTAGCTTACTACTACTGTAATTCGATTATCGATAATTGAATAGACCGCTACGAAAAGTGTGTAATATACGACTCTTAATGATTAATATATGACACTACTTTTTTGGTGCACATCAAAAGAAGCAGCCCGATTGTTGGCTGCTTCTATCATTTTGTTATTTTACTAAATACACTCTAGCTTCATATGGTTTTAATGAAATATTATCAAGCTTCTCTAGCTTCTCTTCATTACTTTCATAATTTCCGATAAGAAGTGTAGCTGAAGATGGAACAATGTCCAATGGTAATGTTAATTCAGTGTTCTCACTAGTGAAATTACACATGACAACTAATTTCTCATCATTTAATGTACGGGTATATGCATAGATTTGATTATGGTCTTCTAAAATTAAATCATATCTCCCGTATACAATAATTTCGTGCTCTTTACGGAGCTTAATTAGTTGTTGGTAGTAATAGAAGATTGAATTTGGATCAGCTAATGCTTGCTTTGCATTGATTTCTGTATAATTTGGGTTTACCTTTAACCACGGTGTTCCAGTTGTGAAGCCTGCATGTTCACTATCATCCCATTGGACAGGTGTTCTTGCATTATCTCTACCCTTAATGTAGATAGACTCCATTACCTTATCATGGTCTGCTCCGCCATCAATAACTGTTTCTTTATACATATTAAGAATTTCGATGTCATTGTATTCTTCGATTGTTTCAAAGCGGACATTTGTCATACCGAATTCTTCACCTTGATACACATATGGAGTTCCTTTCAACATGTGTAAAAAGGTAGCAAGCATTTTTGCAGATTCAACACGATAGTTTTTGTCATCACCAAAACGAGAGACCATTCTTGGTTGGTCATGGTTATTTAAATAAAGACTATTCCAACCCTTACCTTCCAATCCATATTGCCATTTAGAGAAGTTATCTTTAAGGTCTGCTAATGTCCAAGGCTTAACATCCCATTTGCCTCCTGGGCCCGAATCAAGATCCATATGCTCAAATGTAAAAATCATGTTTAGTTCAGAACCATCACTATTTGCATATCCCTTTGCGTCTTCTACACCCCCACCTGGGCATTCACCAACAGTCATAATGTCATACTTTGACAATACCTTTTGGTTCATTTCTTGCAGATATTCATGAACACGAGGTCCATTAATGAAATTTCCACTCTCCCAGTCTTTTGAGATGAAGTTAATGACGTCCATACGGAAGCCGTCGATTCCTTTATCAAGCCACCATGTCATCATTTCATATACTTCCTCGCGAAGCTTTGGATTCTCCCAGTTTAGATCTGGTTGCTTTTTGCTGAACAGGTGTAAATAATATTCATCTGTGTTTTCGTCATACTCCCAGGCTGGGCCACTGAAAACAGAATTCCAGTTATTTGGTTCATGCCCATCTTCCCCTGGACGCCATACATAATAATCACGATATGGGTTGTCCTTTGATTTGCGTGATTCAACAAACCAGTTATGTTCATCAGATGAATGGTTTACAACTAAGTCCATAACAAGCTTCATTCCACGATCGTGCAAGCCAGCTAATAATTCATCCCAGTCTGCCATTGTCCCAAACTCATCCATAATGTCTTGATAGTCACTAATATCATATCCATTATCATCATTTGGCGACTTATACACTGGAGATAGCCATAACACATCAATCCCGAGTGTTTTTAAATAATCTAGTTTGGAAATGATCCCCTTCAGATCACCAATTCCATCTCCATTGCTATCCTTGAAGCTACGTGGATAAATTTGATATACAACACTTTCTTTCCACCACTTTTTCTCTTCCATTACGACCTTCCTCTCTCTTGTTTTAATACATTCTCTATTTCTTCGGCTGCTTCTTTCAATCCATGTTCAGCTGTCATGTTACCAAGAAAGATAGCTGTCAAATAATCCTGAAAAATTTTATCGATTTGGTTCCATTCGGGCACTGGCGGCCGCAAAAATGATTGTTCAATACTTTGTGCATATATTTTATAATATGGATACTGATCAATTAGCTTCGATGATCTAATATTCGTATTAGTGGGTATAAGACCTGTTTGAAGCATCAAGCTTTGTGGCTCCTCTTGAACCATCCATTTTAGAAAAGTCCAAGCCGCCTCGATTTCCTTCGTGCCTTTTGTAATCACTAGGTTTTCTCCACCTAATATCGATCCAACCCCATGTGTGACAGGATACGGAGCAAATACAGTTAGGTCTTTGATTGCTTGGAGCTGTTCTTCAGATTGAACACTATAAAACCAAGGACCTTCATCTATCATAAAATAGGTTTCATCCTGAATACCTTGCCATGCATTCACATCTTTTGTAATCCACCTGTCACTAATTACACCCTTTTGTTGATACGAAAGTAATATTTTAACGGCATCAATACTATCTTGGCTATCCAAAAATCCCTTTGCATGTGTAAAGCCCTCATCCATCAACTTTCCACCAAGGCTGTAAAAGTAGGGGAGGATTTCCCATGATGTAAGTCCAGTTATTCCAATTTGATAGCCATTTTGTTCAGCAATCGAAAGAATTTCCTCCATTGTTTGAGGTGGGTGATTCAAGCCCGCTTTTTTCAATAAACGTTTGTTAAAGATTGATACTTTCGTATTTGTATTTAATGGTAAACCATAATATTTATCTTCATAAAAGTTAGACTGAAGAGGCTCATCATATAAAGTTCTTGATATTTTAGTAAAATCTTCAAAATCACTGACAGGATATAATAGGTTTAGCTCCGCAAATAATGGTAACCATGCGATATCCATTCTTACGATATCAGGTGTTTGGTTAGAGGATGCACGTGAGATAATGGCAGAACGTAATTGTTCACTATGTGCCTGGCGAACAGGGATAACATCAATTTCAGGATGTTCTTCTTCGAACAGTGGAAGAACTTGATTCTCGAATACCTCTGTTTCTTCCTCACTATACGTATGCCATATCGTGATTTTATGTTGACTTCCCTCACCATTATTAATTGTGGTTGGTTTATCAATAATCGATTGGTTTCCACAACCTCCTACTATGAGGATTACTACGCAGAAAATGACAGCAGTCCGTATTAAGACCATTCTACATTTCCCCTTAACATTCACTATTTTTGATGATCGTTACGATAATCGCCCGCAGAATAGCCTGTCATTTTTTTAAAAAGCTTACTAAAATACTTAACATCCTTAAATCCAGACTGTTTTGCTACTTCATATACCTTCATTTTCGTGTGAACCAGTAATTCTTTCGCCTTTTTCACACGAAGTTCAATGACATAATCAATAAAATTTTGATTGGTCTGTTTTTTAAATAATATACTGAAATAGTTTCGGCTAATATGAATATGGTCTGCAACATCTTGTAGTGTAAGCTCTTCTGTGTAGCTCTGGTGTATATATTGAAGGGCTTCCTCAATAAGCTCATTATCTGCTTTTACGATATCCTTTTGTTGAAGATAATGAAGATTGATTTCGTGAATTTGTTCAATCAATACTTCATATAGCTCATCAACGGTTTCACTTGTACTGATAAGTAAGCATTTTTCCATTAGATATGAAATTTCTACTTTTTCATTAAAGAGATTTGTTAAGATCTCACACGCCTCATCTTTTATAGTAGCTGGTTCCACCTCATCCTGTTTCCATACCTGATACCGACTTTGAATAAAATCTGTAACCTTTTGTTCTTCATAAGGGAGAAGAAATTGTTTTATTTCAGAGACCTTCAAAATGCTATTTTTATTAATTTTTAGTGGCTTAAATTGAAATACCTCTTCGTTTGGATGGAAAAATCTCCTTTTCGATGCATTCATACTCCGCTTAAAACCTGTCTCTAATTCGTCAATATGGCGTATTTCTTCATAACCTAGCGCAAAGGAAGTTGCAGTTTCTTGCTTGATAAATTGTTTAACATCCAAGAGGATTTTATCTACATCTTTTGTTTTAGGTAGTAAAAAGATGATTTCTGAATCACTTATTGGAAAGCATATTCCTTCAGAAAAAAAAGTGTAAAACTGCTCATGGATTTCATCAAGAATAAATGATTTGTAGAATACTCCATATTGTTCCTCCACCTTCTTACTATCATTTACTCTTCCATGAATAAGGAGCCATGGATGTAGATGAAAATATGAAAGTAACACTTTGTTGTCCTGCTTAACATCTTGTAAAAGGATTGATTTTACGTGGTATTCAAAGTCCTTTCGTTCCTTACGAGAATAGGTTTCATCTAATAATGTCAGTTTTTCTTCAATATTTTTTTCCTTAACTAGTTTACCAATGCACTTTTTGATTATTTGTAAAAACTCTTCTGGCTCTAATGTCGGTTTTAAGACATAATCAACGGCTCCGTGAGTAAGGCCTTCCCGCACATATTCAAAATCATTATAGCTACTTACAAGAATAACCTTTGCCTTCGGGAAGATTTCTAGCGTCTTTTTCATTAAAGTAAGCCCATCCATAACTGGCATCTTAATATCGGTAACCAGGATGTCTACGTGTTTATCTTTAATTGCTTCATACGCTTCATACCCATTTGGATAATCTCCTAGTAGATGCATGCCTTCTTCTTCCCAGTTCACAGAAGCCTTTAGACCATAACGGATAACAGGTTCATCATCAACTATGACAACATTAAACATGTTTTCCACCTTCATCTTTCGGGATTAAAGTTAGAGTTACTTTTGTTCCATCCTTCATACTAGAAATATCAAATGTTGAATCTTGAGCATAATACAAATGAATGGAATCAATCACATGTGACAAACCAATTCCTACGAATGAATGTTCATTTTCTTTGATTTGTTTGATTTGCTTAATCGTTTCTTCTTGAATTACAATTCCATTGTTGATAATTTCGATGATTACAACATTATGGTTTTTCCAACCGTTAATTTGAATCAAGCCTTCTTTACCTGTTGGAACGATTCCATGAAAGACTGCATTTTCCACGATTGGCTGAATAAGCATTTGAGGAACTAGAAACTCTTCAATCTCTGGATCAATCTTGAGTTGTAGTTCAAAGGCTTGCTCATAGCGAATTTGAAGGATATCCATGAACTTTTTTACAATATCCAATTCATTGTTTATCGTAATAAGCTCGCCACTTTTCCCCATATTGGCTTCTAATAATCGAATTAAAGCAGATAACGCTGTGTTTGCACGTTCAGTTTGGTTAAATTTCACGAGCCAGCGTATTGTACTTAATGTGTTAAATAGAAAATGTGGATTAATTCGATGTTTGATCGCTCGAAGCTCAGCTTCTTTTTTGTGATTTTGCTCTTCTTTTACTTGTTCTAGTAAAATTTCAACCTGGCTAATCATCCGATTAAACTGATTGCTCAACAATCCAATCTCATCAGTCGTGTGTACTTCTGTTCGGGCTTTTAAGTTACCTTCTTCTACAAGCTTCATTTGTTTCGTTAATAGATGAATTGGATTTGTGACACGTCTTGCTGCAATTAAGCCAATCGTTAAAGCAATAATTGTAAAAAGAATCGTAATGAAAATCGTGAGTGTTTGAACATTCACTAATTCCCCCGTAATCTCATCAATTGGAACCATTCCAACTATTGTCCATCCATTACTTAATGGCTGTTTTACCCCATAATAATCAAGGTCGTCATGAAGAAATTCAAATTCGATGATATTTTCATTTTGTATGGACTCATATAATTCTGGATTATCGATATTCTTGTTAATATTATCAAGATTTGAATCAATCATTATCGTACCGTTATCATCTACTACAAAGAAACGGCCTGTTTTCCCAAGCTTGATTTCATTAATTTTCTCTAAGATGGCACGGCCATCTAAAGCAACTTGTAAGTATGCAATATTGTCTAGTGTGTGAAAGTCCTTCATTACTCGGCTGATTGGTAAAATTAATTCGGTATTTTCACCGGCTCCACTAAAACGGTCATATTGCAAGCCTTCCCAGACGGTTACCCCATTCTTATTAAGAGACTCCGCGACCCAATTTGACTGTTCTAATGGGTACTGCGACAATTTATATGGTGAAAAAGTACCACTTCCCCAGCTAGTTCCCTGTTCTTGAATAATGTAGATAATCCGAACAAAAGAGCTATTGTAAATAAATGAATTTAACAGCTGTTTTACATAGTTATTATTTTGATCACGTTGGAAAATCGAAATATCATTTAAATCTGACATAACGATGTTTTGTAATCTCTCATTACTATAAATAAGGTCAGAGGTATCGCTACCCGTTGTAAAAATGAAGGAGAGAGAATCGGCTGCTTGTTTAACAATTTGCAATGACGATTCTCTTACATTTTCCTTAACGACCTTTGATGAAATAATATAGTAAAAAAAACTATTTAAGATGGAAGAGATAAATACGACGATCATGATAGAAATCACAACTTTAGTTGTAAATCTATTTTGGAATTTGATTTTTTTCATCGTTTCATCCCTCATTACGCAACTCTATTCTTTGTATTCAATAACCACCATTTCCCAATATTTTAATGATGGTATTGTTACTGTAGCTTGTCCATCTTTTTGCTTAAAATCAAGCTCCATGGCTGAACCATTGTACACATCTGGGGAAGCTACCCATATTTTTTCAACGTCGCCTCTTGTTTCAATCGTTACCTCAAGGTCTTCTTTTACTTTGGGTTCTACTTGTGTTCCCGCATCATCACGCCATTCCATTGTTGTTGCATCTGAAAAATTAATCAATTGAACGACATCAACATGTTCCTTTTGTTTAGAAAATGCCCAAACTTTTCCTTGCTCAGCACGCTCAGTAACTTCAACATCTTTACTGGTTACTTCCTTACTAGTTGTTTCCAATCCATCACGAAGTAAATTCTGATACGCAACCATGAAATCATAATATCGAATTAATTGTTCATTTAATTCATCTGTAATTTCTAATTTCTTATGTGGGAAATATTCCTTGGAAAGCATATTCTCCCCAAGCTCGATATGAGATCCACCAGAAGCAAATATTACTGCATCCGTTAATAACACAGCTGGTGTATTGAATTCACCCACAGAATCAGAAAGATCATAGTTCATATATGCCGCTAGTACTGTATTATATTTCCCTTGACCAAATGTTGTATTTTGGTCAATCACGTCCTTTAAGCTACTGTACTTATTATGTGCATCCCATAATTCTGCATATAAAAAATTAACAGGTGCTTGTGTTGCAATATTAGCAGCAGCAAATTGGCCAACTGCATTCATGACAAGATCAACACCAAGCTTTTCTTTTGCCTTTTCTAATAATGGAATATAGGCTTGTCCAAGTTCTACTCGGTCTCCTTTTCCATTCCAAAGTGCACCGCGGTCACCAAGCTGGTCGACATGCCAGCCATCAAACTCAAAATGTTCAAATACCTCTTTTTCAGCTTCAATTAAAAAGTCTTGCCATTCTTCATTTGATGGATCCATAAGATATATGTCACTCGCCCATGAATCAGGTAGTGGATGCATATCCTGGTTTTCAAGTAGTGGGTCTTTAAAAAGTCCCCATTCTCTTTTTACCCCTTCTTCTTCATAATTATCATACGCACCGAAAAGCAAGTTATAATTCATAGCCTTCATATTTTTGTCATGTGCAAGCGAGATATACTTTTCAATAGTCTGCTTACTCACTTCACGATTGGCAATATCTGGCCATGTTTCAGCAAGCTTCCCATCCTCTAACTTTACTGGCTGCTCATGCTTATATTGCCAATCATAAAATTGTAATCCATTCACATGGAAACGATTTAATTTATCAATAATTTTTTCCTGTTCAGCATCTTCGATTTCATAAAAATCTGCTAAATATCCGTATCTCGGAAACTTGCTCCAATCTGATGAAACATCAACAGCTATATTTAGATGATCCACTACTTCTTTTCCGTTCTTTACATATACTTCGACCATATAGCCTTTGAAGTCATCCTCTTCAGGCGTCCATTCCCAAGAGATTTTATTCGTGTTCTTAATTTCGAGTTCTTCTTCGCTTACAAGCTCATGTAAATGCTTATATTGAACGATTAGAGTACCATCTTCCATTTCTTTATCTAACGAGACATTTAATGTTACTTTATCGCCTGGTTTGTATGCAGCTTTGTCTGTTGTAAGGTGAGTTAGCCATTTCCCCTGCTCAATAGTATCTGATGCATAGAGATTTTCTGATGAGATTGAGCAACCAGTTAGGAGGGAAAATCCTAATGAAGCTGCTACAACCATTGAAATAACTCTCTTCTTTTTCATCCATTTCACCAAATTTCAATTATAATTAATAGTAGCAAATCTAGTATATTTATCCTTTAATACCGCCTTCTGCTTGTCCACCTTGGACGAATCTCTTTTGGAATACGATATAGATGATAATGACTGGTAAGATTGCAATAATGGATGCGGCGAAGATCCATGCCCAGTTAGTTGCATACTTACCTTGGAACATCATTAAGGCGATTGGTAATGTCCTCATTGCTTCATCT
Organism: Bacillus sp. JJ1566; assembly: GCF_036962685.1. Classification (NCBI taxonomy): domain Bacteria; kingdom Bacillati; phylum Bacillota; class Bacilli; order Caryophanales; family Bacillaceae; genus Bacillus; species Bacillus sp. JJ1566. Next base: position 123,622 of record NZ_JBALOP010000001.1, read on the forward strand.
TTAATAATGGTTAACGCAACAAAGTATTCATCCCATGTTCCTGAGAATGCAAAGATGGCTTGTGTTGCAAGTGCAGGTTTCGCAAGCGGCAAGTAAATATGTCTGAAAATCGTCCAGTTACCACCGCCATCCATTACGATCGACTCTTGATATTCTTTTGGTACCGACTCAAAGAATCCACGTAGGAAGAAGGTAGAACCAACAACCCCTCCACCAATATAAATCAGCCATAGCCCCCAATATGTGTTAACAAGTCCTAAAGAATTAATAATTGTAAATTGAGGTACAATCGCAAGTACTAATGGGATCATCATCGTAAAGATAAATACTCGGAATAAAAATTCTTTGCCCGGAAAGGTAAATCGAGTAAAGGAATACGCTGTTAACGCACCAAGAAATACACTTCCGAACGTTGCAACTCCTGCGACAAGTAAGCTGTTCATGAAATAACGGAAAAAGTTATTTTTTGTCCATACAATTTCGTAATTTTCAAGACTAGGCTTTGCCATAAAAACTTCTTCTGGTCTCGGTAATGAAAATGCACCTTGAATAAACGTTGTCATAATCATATAGATGAAAGGTGTAACAAAGATAAGAAGACCAAAAATCAAAATGGAATATACGATCAGCTTTCCGAAAAAATTCGTTTTCAATTGGTTTCCCTCCTTTAACTACATGAATTTTTGGCTACCAATCTTTTTCTGTTGGGCAAATGTAATGAGGAAGATTGTAACACCCATCATTACTCCTAGTGCAGACGAATACCCAAAGTTGAAGTTATTAAATGCTTCTTTATAAATCATACTTTGCAATACTTCGGTTTGACCCATCGGTCCACCGTTCGTAATGAAGTAAACTTGAGGAAAAATATTAAATGCACCCATGACTAAGTTAATAATGACAAAAGCAGTAATCGGTCCTAGCATTGGGATGGTAATATAGATAAACGATTTAATACCAGTTGCACCATCAACTGCTGCTGCTTCATATAATTCTTTCGAAATCCCTTGTAACGCGGCTAAATAAATGACGATTGCCCAGCCGACTGTTTTCCAAATATGGAACAGCCAAATAACGATCATTGCTGTCCATTGATTTTGGAGCCAGCTAATTGGTTCATCAATAAAACCGGCACTCACAAGTAGATAGTTAATTAATCCATAATCACCATCAGCGAAAAGATAACGGAATAAGAATGCAACAACAATCCATGACGTAATAATCGGTAGATAATACAAAGTGCGGAAGGTAATTTTGTATTTAATAAATTGAAGATTAATTAACACAGCAAAAAAGAGACCTAAAAACCAGTTAATTGGAACGGTCACGATAGTATTAAGAATCGTATTTCGAACGGCATAGCGAAATGCCGGATCTGAAAAAGCCTTTGCATAATTTTCGAATCCAACAAATGGACTTTCTCCTCCAGGCATGATGTTATAATCTTGGAAACTCATGATGATTCCCTTAATAAGTGGATATACAACAAAGAAACCTGCCCCAACTAAACCTATAAAGATGAAAGGGAAAACTTCGCTCCATTGCTTCAACCCAATCTTAATCCGTTTTGATAACGGTGGTTTTGGAATGATGATGTTACCGGAATCTGGTTTCAAATGGTATCCCTCCTTTAATAATGAATAAAAAGAGTCTGCGCCAAAGCAATAGGTCAGACTCTCCATAACACTACGAATATATACTTGTCCTACATTCCCTAGTGTTTTTCGGAGAAGTCAGACCTAGTTTGACAGTCTCTATGATTGAATTGGGTACTCCCCATTCATTACACGTATCTATGAATTAGTCAGCTAAAATGGCTTCTGCTTGTTTTGCTGCATCGTTCATTGCGTCTTCAGCAGTCATTTCTCCGCGCATAACTTTTTCAAAGTTTAAGTTAATAACGGTTTCAATTTCAGACCATGTAGGAATTGGTGTACGTGGTAAAGCAGTTTCTAATTGTTCAACAAACTCTTTCACATATGGCGTTTCTAAGAATGTTGGGTCGTTAGCTGCCGTCTGGTTAGTAGGAATCATACCAACTTTACCCATAATTTTTTGTGGTTCTTCCGTTAACATCCATTTTGCAAATGTCCAAGCTTCTTCAGGATGCTTAGAGTTTGCAAATACTACTAAGTTTTCTCCACCAATAACAGATCTGCTTCCTGCTTCACCTGCTGGGATTAAACCACGGACTGTATCATTTAAAGCATCAAATTTCAGCCCTTCTTCTGCCATTAAAATACTGTAGAACCAAGGACCATCATCGATCATAAGGTATTCACTATTTTGCATACCATCCCAAGTACCTGGTTCACCACCAAGAATTGTTGGAGCAACTAAACCTTCTTCATTCCATCTTTTTAATTCTTCAACTGCCGCTATACTTTCTGGGCTATTAATATAACCGTCAAACTTAGTGAAATCGTCATTTGTTAATGTTCCGCCTAAGCTCCAGAAGTATGGTAAGAATGCCCAAGCAAAGGAACCACCTATTGCGATACTTCCTTTTGCACCATTCTCTTTAGCTTTTTCAGCAGCATCTAACATTTCTTCGATAGTCTTAGGAGCTTCCGTATAACCAGCTGCTTCTAAGAGTGATTTATTGTAAATCGCAATTTTTGTGTTTGTGTTAACAGGAACACCATAGTATTTGCCTTCAAATACGTTCGTTTCCATTGGAGCTTCGAATACACTGTTTTTCACTTCATCGAAGCCTTCCATAGCACTTACCTCTTGTAATGCACCCATTTCTGCAAATTCTGAAGTCCAGATAATATCCATACGCATTAAATCAGGTGCTGCATTACCCGATACACCAGCAATAACTTGTTGTTTTAAGCCTTCATAAGGCATACGAGTTAATTTTAATTCAATTTCAGGATGCTCTTTTTCGAATAATGGTTTAATCTCGTCATTTAATACCTTTTCTTCTTGGTCACTGTAAGTGTGCCAATATTCGATAGTGACTTTATCTCCCTTGCTACTACCTTCATTCGCTTTGTCTCCGCCACCACTACAAGCAGTTGCAAACAATAACGTAGAAATCGAAAGGCCAGCCACTAATGTTTTTAGGAACTTGTTCATCTCTTTAACCCCCTATTAATTAGTTACATATGTATTATCTTCAAATTTCGATGTAATTGAAATCGTTTACATTAGCAAAATGGTGTTCTATATTTTGTTTTGACTCATATAGAGTTTACTCAGTGTGTATTTTGTTGAGTAAAACAGGAATATAAGACACCTTTTTAACAGATACAGGATATTTGGCCACAACTAAGATTTACAAATTAAAAGGAGTGTAGACCAAGTCATACATGACTCAGTCTACACTCTGGGTCCTCTCCACATTTATGCAGAGAGGTTTTCTATCAATTCACACCTAACGATATACTCTCGCCTCGTAAGGTCTTAATTCAATTTCATCAGTAGATTCGTGTGCTTCAACATGATAGTTTGCTAACATCAGTCCAGCATGCCTAAACTCACCCTCAACCACACGACAAACTGCATTCGTTGCAGACAAGTTCGCTACAACAATTACTTTCATGTCACCAAGTGTTCGTGTGTATACATACAATTGTGGATCTTCCTCTAACAGTAATTCATACACACCATATGTGAACACCTTGTTACTCTTTTTGAGGGCAATCATTTTTTTATAAAAATGCAGCACAGAATCCTTATCAGTCATCTGCTTTTTAACATTTATTTCAACAAAATTTGGATTTACTCCCATCCACGGCATCCCTTTTGTAAAACCAGCGTTTTCTTCATCAGACCATTGCATCGGCGTACGAGAGTTATCACGACTTGTCGCCCAAATTCCCTCCATGATTTCTTCGTGTGTAACGCCTTCACTGCACTTTTCTCTATAGAGGTTTTTCGTCGCAACATCGTTATATTCGTCAATCGTCTGAAATTGAACATTTGTCATCCCAATTTCTTGCCCTTGATAAATAAACGGGGTTCCTTGCATAAAGAAGTACATTGCACCAAGAGCCGTTGCGCTTTCCTTCCAAAATTCTTGGTCATTTCCCCATGTTGAGACGACACGGGGCTGATCGTGGTTCTCGATAAACAACGCATTCCAGCCCTTGTTTTCAAGTCCTTTTTGCCATCTCGTTAGAACTTTCTTAAGACTAACCACATCCAGTTCTCTTTTTGCCACATCCCATAAGCCGAGATGCTCAAACTGGAATACCATATTGAACTTTCCTTGCTCCTCACTGACCCATTCATCCGCATCATTCGCACTTACACCATTTGCTTCACCAACGGTCATAATGTCGTATTTCGCAAACGTTTCTTCTTTTAATTCCTGTAAAAATGCTTGGATTCCGGGGCGATTCATATGACCATCATATGATGGAACGTATTTTAAGTCGTTTGGATTTGGCATATCTGGAAAGCCCGGTACCTTTTTAATATGGCTGATTGCATCAACGCGGAATCCGTCAATTCCTTTATCTAGCCACCAGTTGATCATGCTGTATAACTCATCCCGAACCTCTTTATTTTCCCAATTTAAATCAGGCTGCTTTGTAGAGAAAATATGCATGTAATATTGGCCTGTTTGCTCATCAAATTCCCAAGCCGGACCACTGAATATGCTTTCCCAGTTATTTGGTTCCTTCCCATCTTTTCCATCACACCAAATATACCAATCGCGCTTTGGATTATCCTTTGAAGAACGAGATTCGACAAACCAAGGGTGCTCGTCACTTGTATGGTTGATAACCAAGTCAATAATCAACTTCATTCCACGCTTATGGGTTTCCTCTAAAAGCGCATCAAAATCGGCCATCGTCCCAAAGTCAGCCATAATATCCTGATAGTCACTGATGTCATATCCATTATCATCATTCGGAGATTTGTAAACAGGACAAATCCAAATCACGTCAATGCCAAGATCCTTTACATAATCCAATTTTGAAATGATCCCCTGTAAATCACCAATGCCATCACCATTTGAATCCATAAAGCTTCTTGGATAGATCTGATAGGCAACAGCTTCCTTCCACCATACCTGCTTCATTTTTTATCCTCTCTTCTATACAGTTCTACTTAGATTGATAACCGATACACTCTTGCCTCATATGGCTCTAACTCTATTTTTTCAATTGACTTATTATGGTCTACCTCATAATTGCTACTTAATAATTCCTGCATTTTATAACTGAAACCATCCAGAAGCTCAAACAATGACATTTGTATCCTTAAAGCTTCTTGGGTAAATTTGATACACAACACTTTCTTTCCACCATACTTTGCTTTGCATGTCCCATTACCCCACTTTCTACTCAATCCTTGTACACGACTTTCGTTCAATTAACTTAGCTGGTATTGTAATCCGTTTCGGAAGGACATTCGGATTTTTTATTTTTTCGAGTAAACAGCTTGCACCTTCCAATCCAAGCTGAAAAATATCAATATCCACTGACGTGAGGGGAGGCTTTGAATATTGTGCAAGTAACACATTATTGAAGCTTACGATTGAAACATCCTCTGGCACTCGGATATTCACTTCCTCAAAATGACTCATTAGTTCAATTGCGATAAAATCATCTGTACAGACTAATGCAGTTGGTGGTTCAACGGATCTGATAAAGGATTTGATTGCTTCTTTTCCTTCGGTTAGCGCGCTCTTTTGAACGATATAGTCCTTCACAAAAGGAATTCCAGCCTCACTTAAAGCTTGCTTGTAACCCTCAAGTCGATCGAGCATAAACACGAAGTCACCATCAAAACCAATAAACGCAATTTTCGTATGACCTAATCCAATTAAATAGTCTGTTACAACCCTTGTAATGTATATATTGTCATTGTCTACATGGATTACGCGTTCTGCGCCATTAATAGGACGACCAATGACTGTAAAAGGAAAATCGATTTTCTGTAAATATTGAATCAACCGATCATCCGTACGAGAATAAAGTAGAATCAAGCCATCGACACGGCGCCCTTGCACCATCCCTACAACTTCCTCAAAGATTTCATCCTCGGTTCCACCCGCTGAAAGATACATTCCGTACTTATGTTCACGAGCCTGTACGCTAATCCCTCTTATGACTTCCGGGAAAAAGGGGTCTTGAAGCACATGAGACGCCGAGAATGGCATTACAACCCCAATAGTTGCCGTGCTATTCACAGCTAAGCTTCTCGCTGTAAAATTAGGATGATACCCAAGCCTTTCCATCGCTTCACGTACGCGTTGTTTCGTTTCTTCACTAATTCGAGGGTTGTCAGCAATGACCCTTGAGACAGTGGAAGGCGACACATTTGCCTCTTTAGCAACATCTTTAATCGTAATAGCCATACATACCCTCCAAAAAATATATTCTATATAAAAAGGGCTAAGTCCCTTCGTTATCCATGTTTATTTTACAGAGCCTTCTGCAATTCCCTTGATAATGTGTTTTTGCATGAAGAAATACACGAGAATCACTGGTATAATCGCAATCGTTAAACCAGCAAGGGCTAAATGCCATTGTTTCGTATATTGACCAAAGAAGAAGAACATCTTTAATGGAATTGTGTGCATTCCCTCTTGGTTAATCACAAGAGATGGTAATAGATAGTCATTCCAAATCCAAATAATATTTAAAATGGCTACGGTTACTGAAATTGGCTTTAACATCGGGAAAATGATGTGCCAGAATATTTGCCATCTGTTTGCGCCGTCAATCGTGGCGGCTTCATCTAATGATTTTGAAATTCCTTGCAAAGATCCGTGATATAAGAAAATCGATAAACTACTACCAAAGCCCAGATACATAAAAATAATTCCAAAACGATTTAGTAACTCCATTTTACCAAACAGTGAAACTAAAGGAATCATGACTGATTGGAATGGAATCAGCATGGCCGCGATAAATATGAAGAGGATCAGACCACTGATTTTTCCTTTCCGGCGATTTAACGCATAGGCTGCCATTGATGAAAAAAGGACAATTACCGCTACACCTAAAACCGTAATCAGTACAGAGTTAAAAAAGGTGCGGATAAAATCTAGCTCTTCAAATGCTTGAACATAGTTATCAAATGTGAAAACATCCGGTAGTTTTAATGTATCTGTGAAGATTTCACGTTTTGTTTTAAAAGAGTTTACGACCATTAAATAGAAAGGGGAGAGCCAAATGAGTCCAAGGACAATGCCTAGTATTTCAAGCAAGTATAATTTTCTTTTTTTACTTTTCATTACATCTCTACCTCCCGTTTCTTATTAATGTACACTTGCGTTAATGAAATAGCTGCTACGATTAGGAAGAAAATAATCGCTTTTGCCTGTCCGTATGCATATTGGTTGACTGAGAACGCTGTTTTAAAGATATCCATTGCCACCATTTGTGTTGAGTTATATGGACCACCGCCAGTTAAACTTAGGTTTTGGTCATAAAGCTTAAACGTATTTGATAAAGTTAAGAACAAACTAACCGTGAAAGCTGGTGCAACAAGAGGGAAAGTAATATTTTTAAAACGCTGGAAGCTGCTTGCCCCGTCAATTTCCGCTGCTTCTAATAATTCCTGTGGAACACTTTCTAGATAAGAAATATAGATGATCATGATATAACCTGACATTTGCCAACTCATAAGAATAACCAATGCCCAAAAGCCCGTTGTATCCGTAGATAACCAACCTTTGAAAGCTGCAATACCGGTTAAATCTCCAATACTCGCAAATACCTTCATGAAAATAAATTGCCAAATAAATCCGAGGATTAGTCCACCGATTAAGTTCGGCATGAAAAAGATGGTACGTAAAATGTTATTTGTTTTAAGTTTTTGTGTAACAAGTAAGGCTAATGAAAGCCCAAAAAAGTTTATTAAAAAAATGGACACGACTGAGAATTTCACAGTAAACCATAGGGAATTCATGAATTCTTTATCCTGAATTAGCTTTTGATAGTGTTCAAGTCCGACAAACTCGGTAATCTTGATTCCATTCCAGTTTGTAAAAGAGTAATAAGTTCCAAAAATTAATGGTACGATTACAACAACCGCAAGCGCCAGCAAGGTTGGAGCTAAAAATAACCAATACCATAGATTTCGGTTTCGCATAGTATAATTCCTCCATTTGCTCGAAATCCCGAAACTTTTTATTGGAGCTAAAGCTCGGTTAAAATAGAAAGCAAAGCAACATGTGCTGCCTTGCTTTCTATTGTAAAGTTAAATCTATTATTTTCTTGTGTCTTCCCAAGCCTTTTGAGATTCCTTCACAAGGTCATCCCAGCTCATTTCACCGCTGATGTATTTTTGAATATTAACACCAAGCTGTTGCTCTCCCCAACCAGTAGGGTAGCCCATGAATACCCAAGGAATTGTTTTTCCTTCAGTTGCATACTCATACACTGCTTTTCCTAGTGGATCAGAAACTTTTGAAGCGTCGAAACCTTCATATGCAGGGATGAACTTAAAGTCTTCTAATACAGCTGTTTTTCCTTCTTCAGACGTGTATAACCAATCTAAGAAGTCTTTTGCAGCTTTTACTTCTGCTTCATCTTTGTTACTATTTACTGCCCAGTACATTGGGATACCAACTGGGATTGAATCTTCTTTGTAGCCCTCAACAGGAATTGGCAGAATACTTACGCCGTTGTTTGCAAGCTCTTCATCGATACCTGTGATTGAACCATATACCCAGTTACCTTGTTGAATCATCGCGACACGACCAGTAGAAAATAACTCTTCTACTTGCATTGCATAGTCTAAGCTAACTGTTGGTTGAACAGAATATTCATTTTGTAAATCTAGTACTTTCTTAAATGCATCGCCATATTTAAAATCTACAGATTTAGAATCAAATGTTCCCAATACATTACCATCAAATTCAGGAGATAAAAATGCGTTTGATAAGTGTAAGCCTGTTACCCATTTTTCTTTACCAGGCAGGGCAAACACCGCATCTAAACCTAGTTCTTCTTTCTTACTATCTAATGTTTTAACCGCTTCTTCTAAAGCAGCATAAGTTGTAATCTCATCTGGATTGATTCCAGCTTTTTCGAATACTGCTGTATTGTATATTAATCCATAACCTTCTTGGTTAAAAGGAAGTCCTAATACTTTGCCGTCTTGAGAAACTCCTTCAAGAGTTCCTTCTAATGCTGCGTTTGCAGCAGATGTATCAGAAAGGTCTGCTAAACTATCAACCCAGTCAGCAACGTCTTGAGGTCCACCAATATTGTAAATAGTTGGTTCTTCACCTGAAGCAAATTTTGAACGAAGTGCTGCACCGTAATCTTCCCCACCACCAACAGTTGTGATGTTGATTTTTACACCTTCATGAGATTCTTCGTATTGCTTAGCAACTGCTTCAAATTGATCTTTAAATTCTACTTTGAATTGGAAGATATCCACTGTTGTTGTTTTTGAATCACTTTTATTTCCACTTTTGCTTTCTCCATCTGAAGAACACCCTACGAGAGCAACACTTATAAGGATTAAAAGTGCCAATACTGTAGGAAAAAGTTTGTTTGCTTTCATGATGAAACCCCCATTTGTTCATTTTTGAAAGGAAGGAACCGTTGCACAGATTAGGAAACCGCTTGCATCAATATATACACTTTTTCGAAATTAATAATATTACAGTAATCTCTTATATTGAGATTCAAATTATATAACGTTGACATTGTTATGTTTTTCATACTTCCATTGCCTTGTACAATTTGCGCAAACGGTTGCATTCCTTTTACAGTTTTATATTAGCATGGACAAAATATAATTACAATAAAAAACTAAATCGTTTTCATTTTTGTCATTTTAATATGTCCTATTAAGTTAAAGAAAATTGATACTTGCACTGAGCATAATGCACTTACAACCAATCAAATTATTGTCACCAATGACATATCCTGTTCAGTCCTTTAAGTCAGTTATTTCGACTGGTGACTTTGCCTACATGTGGCATAGCAATTGGCATAATAAAAAGCTAGGGAGCTTGGTCCCTAGCTTTTTGGATTGTTCTCTTCTTTAGCTTTTAATTTTCGAACCTTTTCAGGAGTTACGTCATTTCCAAGCGGATCAAGGACCTTTAAAGTGGAGAACGTATCTGTCACCTGCCCGCGAATTTCACGCAAATAGTCTTCACGTAACACTTGTTGTTCCACTTTTTCCGCAGGTGTTAGCCCTTCTTCACGTGCTTTTTTCGCTAACTCATTGATTCTTTTTAAACTCTCAATCATTCTATTCTATCCTCTCCCTCTGATGTGCTTGAAAATTAGTTTCACCTTATTTTTACATAACATCCACGATTGGACTAGTACTAGGCGTATTCTTAATAAGATTGATTTATCTAATTAAAAAAAGGACCCGATTCAATCTTTACGGAGTTTTTCCCCTTAACCAGTTTTAAAGTCGCTACGATTAGAAAACTAACAATCACTAATAACAGCCATGAACTTACCTTTCCTAGATGAACAAGACTCCATGCCTTAGTTTGATTCGGGTACTGCCACGCTCCAAAGAACGTTGCGATATTTTCAGCTATCCATATAAAAAATCCGATGAGCACAAAAGAAAGTGAGAGTGGCATACGGTAAGTAGTTCCACCGATTTCGTATGTCACCCATGTCTTCCAAAAAACAATAATGACAAGAGCGGATAGCCACCAACGAATATCAATCCAAAAATGGTGGGTAAAAAAGTTTAAATAAATCGCGGCTGCGAGTGGCACAACTACTAAAAACGGTGGCCACTTGACCAACTCCACCTTAAGCCTCCTCCACGCCTGACAGAGATAACTCGCTACACTCGCATACATGAATCCACTATACAATGGCACTCCAAAAACCTTGAAAAACCCTTCCTCTGGATAAGACCAAGACCCCATATGTACCTTAAAAATCTCTAGCGCAAGACCGATAAGGTGGAACAACGAAATAACCTTTAGCTCATCCCTCGTTTCAAGCCCGGAGCGTACCATCCACCACTGCATGAGAAGACAGATGATGAGCAGCCAATCATACCGTGGCAATAAGGGAAGTGAGATCACTTGAGTAAGAGCCAAAGAAGCAAAAATGACAACAGGAAACAAACACGATAGGGCCTGCTCCCAACCAAAACGAACAAGTTGCTTTACTGCTCTCATCATTCGCCCTCCTTTTGGGTCAGGGGGACAGGTACATCGTCCCAACTAAGCTACCATCTACGTATTGATTCTAATATAAAATTTATTGAATTACAATAAAATATTATTGTTTATTTTAAAAAACATAGTAGAAAAAGCATTCCCCCATACTGAGAAATGCTTTATTTTGCCAACTATTTTCTACGGAATTTAATAAGATATTATGTAAATACTAAGTGTGCTACATATATTCGAGGAGGATTCGTATGCCACAAAAACAGCCTAAAAAGAATAGTACGCAAACAAATGTTGCCGGAACTGATCCACAAAAAGTAAAACAAGAAATTCAAACAGATGTCAGCCAAGGACAAGGTGACATAACTTCTCGTGAAGCTGGAGCACTGCGTGATTGAAAAAAGCCACTTTGAGTGGTTTTTTCTTTTTTATCTTTGGTGTATTTATTTATTTTTTACCGGCATGAACAAAGACGGGCTTAGTTCTTCACTTTCAATGACAATCGCAGTTAATCCTGTATCCGTTTTTGTTTCGTGCCATTCATCCTTTTCCCAAAAAACGGCATCCCCGGATGAAACTTTTACATACTCTTCTTTTTCATTTCGGACGTATCCTTCCCCGCTTACAACTAAAAGAAGTTGAGGCACAACAGCTTGGTGATACCCGACAATTCCATTTTCACCAAGGTGCATACAGCCAATTTGTGTTGGATTACTAGTTTGAATAATATGAGACATGATGAAATCCGAATTAAATTGTGATATCTGTTTACCACTATCTTTATCAAATTTATAAAGTATCATGATATGACCTCCTATATCCGTTATTATTCAGTGCACCATCTTAAATTCCCTTCTTTTTTCTATCAAAAAAGGAGGATGAAATTCTGCCTCAAAGGCATAAAACTGACATAGGGCACTTTCACAAATAAAAGGAATAGATTATACTGGACTAACTATCATATTCAATAAGGAGGAATTTCCTATGACCGAGAATAATCAACCTGAAGCACAAAAAAAGAAGATTAGCCTACAAGAGGCTATGAAGCAGCAGCTGGAAAAGAAAAAGGCCCAGTCTTCTGCTGGAAAAGGTAAAACAAATACCGACCTTTCAACAAAAAAATTGAAAAGCCAGCAAACAAAAAAAACAAGCAATACTCGTCGTAAAATGGGCGTTTAGCAATTCTATAGAACATTGGGACGATGGACCTGTCCCAAAAAAGGAGTATGGAATCTTGTTTAGATTCCATACTCTTTTTTATTCATCCTGCATTCTTTATAATTTTCGTGCTTAATTTTTCAAGCATATCCTTTGTCATTGTTTCAAGATTGTACTCGGCCTTAAAGCCCCATTCTTCTTTTGCTGCTGTGGCATCGATTGAATTTGGCCAACTGTCGGCGATAGCTTGGCGGACAGGGTCCACTTCATACTTCATCGCAAACTCAGGAATATGCTTTTTAATTTCTGCCGCAATTTCCTCTGGCGCAAAGCTCATTGCTGTTACATTGAACGCATTCCGGTGCTTCAGCTTGCACTCATCTGCTTCCATTAAATCAATTATGGCTCGAAGCGCATCCGGCATATACATCATATCCATATATGTGCCTTCCGCGATATAGGAGGTATAGCTTTTATTTTTCAGGGCTTCATAATAAATTTCCACAGCATAATCCGTCGTACCGCCACCTGGAGGGGTCATATACGAAATCAGTCCTGGAAAACGAAGTCCTCGTGTATCCACACAAAATTTATGATTGTAATAATCACATAGCAACTCACCCGAAACCTTATTCACACCATACATTGTCGTAGGGCGCTGAATGGTGTCCTGTGGAGTCCCGTCCTTTGGCGTAGTCGGACCAAATGCCCCGATTGAGCTTGGCGTGAAAAATTGACAACGTAGTTCACGTGCAACCTCTAATGCATTGACGAGTCCACCCATATTTAAGTTCCAGGCTAAAAGTGGCTTTGCCTCTGCAGTTGCAGATAGCAATGCAGCTAAATGAATTAACGTGTCAGCATTATATTTTCTTGTAATGTCATACATTGCTTTACCATCTGTTACATCTAAAAGCTCAAACGGACCTGAGTGGACAACCTCACAATCCGTTTTTCGAATATCTGTCGCAACAACATTTTCAGCACCATAAACCTTACGAAGCTTTGTGACAAGCTCTGACCCGATTTGGCCAAGGGCCCCTGTTACAACAATTTTCTCCATTATTCATTCCCCCAAGTGGTCAACTGACCAGCTTTTAGATAATGTTCATTTCCTTGCCTACTTTTTCATATATCGCTACTGCTTGATCAAGCATTTCCTTCGTATGTGCTGCAGTCGGCATATTACGCACCCTTCCTGTCCCTTGAGGAACAGTTGGGAAAACAATTGATTTTGCATAAACGCCTTCTTCAATTAATCTCTTACTGAACTCCTGTGTTTTCACTTCTTCCCCAATAATTACCGGTGTAATTGGCGTTTCACTGTGGCCAATATCAAAGCCGCGTTCCTTTAACTGCTGCTTGAAGTAGTTGGCATTATCCCAAAGTTTATCGTGGAGCTCTGTGCTGTTCATTAATATTTCGATTGCTTTTGTCGCAGCAGTAGCATCGGCCGGTGTCACTGCAGTTGAGAATAAGAATGGTCTACTACGAACCTTCAACCAATCAATTAATGCTTTCTTACCCGCTACATAACCGCCGACAACTCCAATTGCTTTTGAAAGAGTCCCAATTTGGAAATCTACCTTGTCGGAAAGACCAAAATGCTTAACCGTTCCCGCGCCTTTTCCTAATACACCTGAACCGTGGGCATCGTCTACATATGTAATCAGATCGAATTCCTCTGCAATTTGTACGATTTCAGGTAGTTTTGCAATGTCACCATCCATGGAGAAAACACCGTCAGTGATGACCATAACCTTGTTATATAATCCGGATTCAGTAGCCTCTTTCGCTTTTTTACGTAAATCATCCATATCAGAATGGTTGAAACGAATGATTTTCGCCCTCGAAAGACGGCATCCATCGATGATTGAAGCATGATTAAGCTCATCAGAAAGAATCGCATCATTTTTATCCATAACAGCGGAAATCGCCGCCATATTACAGTTAAAGCCAGATTGATATGAAATAGCTGCTTCAGTGTGCTTAAACTCCGCAAGCTTTTCTTCTAATTTCAGATGAAGATCAAGTGTCCCGTTAATGGTTCGAACTGCACCCGCTCCAACCCCGTACTTGTCGATTGCTTCCTTAGCAACCTCTTTAAGACGCTCATCCGTAGCTAAGCCTAGATAATTGTTAGAGGAAAGGTTAATCAGTTCTTTCCCATTGATTTTGATGATAGGTCCGTTTGCACCTTGAAGAGGGTCGATTACATTATAAAGACCTTTCTTCTTTAAATCCTCCAGATTTTCATGCAAAAATGAGTCCAACACCTTCGACATTCGAATCCTCCTTTGTATGTTTACAAAACACAAGTGTATTTTCTAGAAACACAACATTATTTTCGTAAATCCTTTTATATCAACATTTATACTTCATACTTTATCACATTATTCATAAAGTGTATATATAGAGAGGACACTTTTCTTGCTATTATTATATTATTTGTTACTTTTCATTTTGTGATTCAAATAGGGGGTTTTTTGGATATAGGTACTATCTGAGCTCACTTTAGGAGTATTATTGAAAAGGTTGTGGTATATAAACTTGATATGCATGGACATTTGGGTTTTGCTGGAATAAACGATAATATAAAGGGGCTATATGACCTAATATTTGGGGGTTTTAGGAAAAACCCTTTATATATAGCTACGATATGACATTACTTTTGGAATAAAAAGTAAGTGTCAATAGTAAAACACATTGTAGAAGGCATCTATTTGGATTTTTTTAGGAGGTTAAGTACCTTCCAAATTTGCTGGAGTGACATCAGTTGGATATTTCTAGGTGACTGATGGCCTCCTAAGCCTATTGGAGTGCCCCCAACTGGATGTTTCTAGGAGAATGGGTCTCCCCACAATCCATTTATCCAACTGATAATAAAAAAAGACCATATCTGGTCTCATATTAGGGGGTAAAAATTTGGTCAATATTCTTCATGTAAAAACTGACTAAAAATATGAACGAATTATATTATGCAGTCTCGGTCTTAAACGTAAAATATGTGGCTGTCTTCCAAAATGAACACGGTTTGTTAACAGAATGACGTTAAGGTTTACTTGAGGCTCAAACCAAATACTTGTTCCTGTAAAACCGGTATGCCCGTATGACCCTTGCGAAAATAAATCTCCACAGGACGACAGTACTGGGCTTTTTAAAATCCAGCCTAATCCTCGGTATTCACTATCAAATGAGGTGTAGTTTTGCCGAGATAATCGAAGTGATGCTTCTGAAAGTATCCGCTTTCCTTTGTATACCCCATTATTTTCAATCATACCTGCATATTTTTGAAGATTTTGAATGGTGGAAAATAAGCCAGCATGACCGCTTATTCCACCCATTGATTCTGTGTTATCGTCATGGACTATTCCGTATTTATGTCCTTTCAGCTTCTCACTATATTCCGTAGCGGCATATCTTTCTTTATCGAAGGATGGGTTAAATCCCGTTTCTACCATTTCAAGTGGAGTAAAAATCTCTTTTTCTGCAAACCTTTCAAATTTTTGCCCTGTGACTACTTCGATAATTCTATAAAGTGTAATTAATCCTAAGTCACTATATATCACTTTACTGCCAGTTGGCACTTCAAGCGACTCTCCACATATTCTTTCGAGGATTTGATCTGTCAATAAATCCTCCACATAATATTGCCTATGTGCAGGTAACCCGGATGTATGCGTTAACAAGTGTTTTAATGTTATATGCTCCTTACCATTTTGCGCAAACTCTGGCAGAAAAAAGGCAGCTGTATCATCAAGTCGAATTTCCCCATTATCAATAAGCTTTAATATAACAGGTAAAGTCGCAACTACCTTTGTTAAAGATGCGAGGTCAAAAACGGTATTTCGTTTCATTGGCAATTCTTTCGGATAAACTGCACGATTTCCAATAGCCTCCTCAAAGAGAATTTGTCCATCATGAGAAATACTTATGACGGCGCCAGGAATATGTTGTAAATCAATTTCCTTTTGAAGAAATTCCAGAATTTTTCCTTTCACCACGATCGTCCCCTTTATATTTTTTTAAAATAAGAATCATAGCTTTTACAAACCTCAAAGCCTAGCTTATTATAAAATTTCACTAATCCCGTCCAATCTATGACCATTGAACGAATATGACGATTACGCAGATGTGAAACGGCAGCTTCTACAATGAACAGTCCATACCCATGTTTTCGTTCATTCGAATCAATCCCCAAAGGACCGATGCCACCTAGTTCCTGTTGATATAATGGTGACCAATAGACGTTTTGAGCGATCATAGGAGAATTTGAATCATTTATCCTGCAAAAACCAATGATCCGATTGTTCTTTTTAAGGACGACAAACTCTCTCCCTTGACCGCCTTTTTGAAAATATTGAATAGCTTCATACTCCCAGCGTCCAGGGAAACAACGATGCATAAAGGTTAAAAATTCATCTTTTTCCTCCAGTTTTAGTAGGAAATGCTCGACTCCATCTAGTGATGGGACCTCCATCTCGCTATCCTCAAAATGACAATCCAAGTCATGTTCCTTTGTACCCTGTACATATCCACGTTTCTCAAACCATTTTGCTACTTCCATATATTGAATCGGTATGCCCGGAAAATAGTGCCACGTATCCTTACCAAGCCATATGTGATTAATTCCACTCTCTTTTAACTTACCCTCAGCATGTTGAAGTAATTTTTCTCCTATCCCTTGATTGCGGTAATTTCGGTCCACAAGCAACACCTGGATCCATCCAACTTCCCTACTGATTCCAACATCAACTTCATCCTGCCATCTTTTTGCTACTACAAATCCGACTGCTTGATTATCTTCATTTACTGCAATTAGGGACCCCTCTGAAAACACATTACAATCATCAAAACTATTCTGCTTGAACAATTCTTTCCTCATTGGAAATTCAGAACCTATTTCACGATTCCAAAGACCTGCCAATTCATCTAGCCTATCAATATTCCAACTCCTGTATTCCATACATTCATCTCCTTTATTACTAGTTTTCGTTAAAAAGATTATCTACTAAATTGTTCAACAAAATCCTCATTAACCTCTATCTTTTCCTCAAGCAAGCCCGCAATTACCGCTCCACCAACAGGCTCAATGCCTGGTCTAATTAGTTTTGATTTAATAGAATATTTCTCAAAAATCTCTTCCATTGGCCCTTTAAATAAATCAAGTCGATTAAAGAGTCCTCCAGCTAGTACAACCGGTATATCATCCGCTCTTTCCTTTTCGGTAAATTGCTTATTGATCAAACAGCTAACTGCTTCTCCAATATGAATCGCATTTTTTCGTATAATCGACCTTGCAACCTGGTCACCATGATCTGCTGCTGTAAAAACATGTCTACTTAAAGAAGCAAGCAGTTCTTTTGGGTTTACTGCATTATAAATGGTATGAATGATATCTGGAAGGGATTGTACTTGAAAGTGATTACAAATTAATGCAGTTAATTCAGTTTCCCTTCCTAACCCGTCGTGAGCCCGAAAAGCCTCCTGTAACCCTTCACTACCAACACCAAAACCACTTCCACCTTCGCCTAGTAAATAACCCCAGCCACCAACTCTGTCGAGGACTCCTTCACTACTTAAACCAAAGGTAATCGATCCTGTACCCGCAATTTGAACAACCCCTGGTTTTCCTAAAGTTCCTGAATACAAAGCAGTAATCGCATCATTATTAACTGTTACCGGTATCGGCTGGGGTACCAATGATTCTAGCAGCTGCTTCATCTCTTTACGTGCTGACGGATGGTCAACACCAGACATACCCGCATATACTCTCTTCACTTCCAAAAAGGCGCCATTACTTCCGTTCCGCAATGAATCTATTAGATTACTTAGCTCCTTTTCCAAGACTTCTTTTTTAACATTATTTGGGTTAGATGCTCCTACTGTTGCTTCAGCGATAATTTTTCCTGTTACAGTGGCAATAACCCCTTTTGTTTTTGTTCCACCACCATCAATTCCTAGGATATACATAAGTAATTCCCCCGATAACATTCATTTTTTATTCTAAAAAAGACTAACCCAATTTTCGAGTTAGCCCTTGATTTGATTGTTTAATTTTTCTTACCCATTAAAAACTCTACAGCTTCACGCGTGGCATTTAAATGCATCACCGTATCATCGTATTGTATGGACGCTACACACATAAATAAAATATCGATTACTTGCAGCTGGGCGATTCGCGAAGAAGTAGCACCACTTCTAAAAGTTGTTTCCTTCGTTACGGAAGTGTACAGTTTTACATCAGCGAAATCGGTAACAACTGAACTACCATACTTTGTTAAGCTAATAGTTGTAGCCTTTTTCTCCCTTGCTAACTGTAAAACCCTCGCAACCTCTTTGGTTTCCCCTGAAAAGGAAATTCCGACAACTACGTCTCCTGCTTCTGCAATTGCAACTTGGGTAGCCGCCATATGCATGTCTGCGAAAGCATAGGCTGTTTTATTAATTCTAAGAAATTTTTGCTGCGCATCCTGAGCGATAATGCTAGAAGCTCCTACTCCAATAAAATGGATTTTCCTGGCACTCCTGATTACCTCGATCGCCTTTTCAAGCTCATCAACATTTAATAATTCAGCTGTTTCTCGAATCGTTTGAATACTATTATTTGTCATTTTTTCAATCACAGATACAATCGATTCATTTGGCTCGATATCGCTAAATCCTAAATCATTTGTTTTCTGAAGATCACCTGCGATACGCAGTTTTAAATCCTGAAATCCTTTTAGGTTAAGAGATTTACAAAGCCTAATAACGGCTGCTCCACTTGTTGAACTTCTTTTTCCCAGTTCATTCGCGGTTAATGAAATAGCCTCCTGCGGGTTTTCAATGATATAGGAAGCTATCTTCTTCTCAGAAGGGGGTAAGCTTGGCAGCATCTCGGTAAGGATGACAAGTCCTCCATTTGTAGACATACATGTATCAGCTCGTTTCTATTTATCTATATATTGAATTTCAAATAAAAAATTCCATTTAAAAGAATAGACTATTCTAATCCTTAATTTTAACTGAAAGAGGGCTAATCTTCCAATAATCAAATGCGCTTTGGCGTTTTTGTGCCCGATTTTTTTAGGTCAACACGAGGTGGGTCGCAAATGCCACAGGATGTGGCGTCCTTAGTTTTTGATCTTAAGCTCGAAAAATTTCCTTTGAAAAATCGTGGCATC
>NZ_JBALOP010000001.1:143072-146021 GCF_036962685.1 Bacillus sp. JJ1566
TTGCTGAATAAAGTTAAAGATCCTTTTTCATCACGTGGAATGTACGCGTGATTGTGAATCCTGTTTTTTTGTAAAGATATCCGGCAGACGTTTTTTCTCCCGTCCAAAGGAACCAGGCACCGTGCAAGCTTTCTGATTTCATATTTTGCAAGCATAAATGGAGTAAAATTTTCCCCAGCCCTTTACCTTGCTGTTCTGGGTCGACCCCAAAAGGTCCGAAACGGTCTGGCACCTGCTCATAGCCTCCGTAAATACAGAATCCTACAATTTTATCATCCTGTCTTGCAACAAGAATTCTCTCCATTGGCAAGCCTTGTAAAACTCCTTCACGAATGGCTCTTCCCCAATCAGGGTTAAACTTCAAATTCGCAAATTGGATGACATCATAGAGGTCCTTATCCTCTGCTTTCGTAAAGGTATAGCCCTCTTCTTCCCTTTGCTTCACAAGCTCTTTTATTTCATCAGAAAGCTTAAAGTCTACTAAATTGCGATCCATAGCGATTGGTGAATAAAGCTTTGTAAAGCCTTCGGCCTGTAAAAATTGATAGGCTTCCGGATAAGCAGTCTCATCAATTCCTGGCATAATATAATTTGGGGCATAGGATGAAAAGAACACATGCTTGCAATTATTCTCTTTTAGAAAGCTTATGGCTTCTTTCATTAGTTGGGCACCAACACCCGTTCTTTGGTGACTTTTATCAACGAAAAAGAAAGGAATCCACCCATTATCCGGTTCTAAATCTGTCCCAAACATCGGCAACAGTCTTCGAACCGCATATACACAGCCTATTAATTTATTATTCTCGAAAGCAAGCCTCATTCCTGCTGGATCAAAGTTTGCATCTAATAAAACGAGATTACGAAAACGCTTTGAAGTAATCGGATCCTTCCATAAGGATTGATTCCATAGTTCTACAATTTGTTTTTCGTCACCTGATTGATAGTGTCTATATTCCACCAAACTAATTCACTCCCTTAGTTGCCAAATCGATTGCCTTTCGTACAAATCCATTGGCTGAATGAATATGTTTTTTTGCTTCTTCAAAGGAAACATCTGCTTTAATCATGACAATAGCTGGCTTAACCTCATAATTTGTAATCTCCAATACTTCCTCCGCTTTACTATAAGGAACGTTCGTTATCGTTGAGAGGATATTTTTAGCTCGTTCCTGAAGCTTAATATTACTTACTTTTAAATCGACCATAAGATTTTCATAGACTTTTCCAACTTTTATCATCGTCGACGTCGTAATCATATTTAGAATTAATTTATGGGCAGTTGCAGCCTTCATTCGTGTTGAACCAGTTACGACCTCAGGTCCAGTTTCCACTTCGATGGCAATGTCAGCATGTTGACTGATTTTAGAATTTTTATTGCTTGATAAACTAACCGTCTTTGCGCCAATTTTCTTTGCATACTGAAGGGCCCCAATTACATAAGGCGTTCTACCGCTAGCAGCAATCCCAATGACGACATCAATCTCTGTAAGATTTCGTGCTTCTAAATCCGTCGCACCTAAATGTATATTGTCCTCTGCACCTTCTACCGCTTTAATAAATGCATTACTTCCGCCAGCAATAATCGCTTGCACAAGGTCAGGAGGAGTACTGTAAGTTGGTGGACATTCAACCGCATCCAAAATGCCAATTCTTCCACTTGTACCTGCTCCCATATAAAATAATCTGCCACCTTGACTTAAAGATTGATAGACCATTTCAACCGTTGCTTCTATCTCCGGCAGTACATCTTCCACACGGTCAGCAACTGTTTTGTCCTCATTATTAATTGTCTTTAAGATTTCAATCGTGGACATATTATCAATATGTGCGGAAGCTTTATTCCTCATTTCCGTTGTTAAAGCTGATATATTTGTCATATGTTTACCATCCTATTTATACAAAAGATATGGTTCCCTTTGTTTTTTGAAAGAAGCGACCTGCTCATTACAAGTCTCCAAGAAATCAACCGTAGTCCCATTTAAAATATGTTCTTTTAATTTTTTCGTTCCTGCTATTAAATCAAAAAAGTATTTTCCATTATCATTACGAATGAAACTGAAATCATTTGGATACATTTCAGCTATCGTTTCTATAAGTAAAATTCCCGCTTCTAAAGAATTTAATTTTCGGCGATCTACTACATGCAATTGTATTCCCCCACACACTTCATCTTTATGCTTTTGGTAGGTAGGAATAAACGATGTAGGGCGTGCTAACACACCTGAAACCTTTTTTTTGTTAAATGTCTTTGCTAACTTGTGGCCATCAATAAATGGGGCACCAATATATTCAAAGGGTCTAGTCGTTCCTCTTCCTTCTGATAGATTCGTTCCTTCCACTAAACATGTACCAGGATATAAAATATTCATATCAATGTTCGTAGTGTTCGGCGAAGGCGGAACCCAAAAAAGATCTGTTTCGTCATAATACATATCCCTTTTCCAGCCTTGCATTGGAACAACCGTTAACTCGCAATCATACCCAAATTCATGCTTAAACAATAAGGCTAGTTCCCCGACAGTCATACCATGCCTGTTCGGAATTGGCAGTAAACCAACAAATGACCGTACATCCGCTTCGACTAAATTCCCTTCCATCTTTTCACCAGAAACAGGGTT
Organism: Bacillus sp. JJ1566; assembly: GCF_036962685.1. Classification (NCBI taxonomy): domain Bacteria; kingdom Bacillati; phylum Bacillota; class Bacilli; order Caryophanales; family Bacillaceae; genus Bacillus; species Bacillus sp. JJ1566. Next base: position 145,691 of record NZ_JBALOP010000001.1, read on the forward strand.
AGGTCGATCTAAAACGATAAATTCTTTTCCGTACTCAGCACAGGCCTCCATCACATAGGCCATCGTATAAATGAACGTATAATACCTTGAGCCGATATCCTGGAGATCAAAAACAACAACATCAACAGACTCAAGCATTTCCTTACTAGGCTTTCTGCTTTCTCCATATAGGCTAAATACAGGTAACCCCGTATATGGATCTACTGTCGACTCTACCTTTTCTCCTTCTTTTGCATCCCCTCGAATGCCATGCTCTGGTGCATACAATGCTGTTAACTGAATGTCCGGGTGCTCATGGAATAAATCAATGGTAGGGATGAGTTGGTGATTG